>JANXYA010000140.1 GCA_025350345.1 Gammaproteobacteria bacterium | reverse complement strand
CGCCGCTCACGGTGAATTCCACCGCGCCACAGAAGCATCGTCCCTTGTGCTCGCTCATTGATAATCCCCAGCGCCAATACTCAGCAAATCATGCCTTCTGCCGCCGCGCAGCACAACTCCCGGTGGCCCCCGCTCGCGCAGTGAGGGGGTGGGGTCCTAGCTCACCGCCGGATAGATTTCGTCGGCGATCCAGTAGTACGCCATGGCGCTGGCCAGCAGGGAACCCAGCACCCACAGCGCCCAGCGCCAGCGCCGCCAGCCGATTCGATAGGCGGAGTACTGCAGCGGGATGTCGGCGAGGTACGCCGCGCAGTAGCACACGTTGGCAAGCACCGCCAGCACAAACAGCGGCAGCAGCGACGACCAGGTCAAGGCTGAACGAAAGTGCGGCCAGGTGAACCCTATCCACCCAAGCACGATTCCGGTCAGCAGCAGGTTGTAGGCAATGCGGCGCGGCTCCCAGTACCTCAGGGCCTCTGACAGGATATCTCCAAAGGACCCCGGGTTTGGGGTCGCAGTGACTGGGTTCGGTGACGCAGCGGCTGAAATCAATTCAGTTGCCCCCGGTGTATGAACCCTGCGGGTTTACGGTCTCGCCGTCAGCGGCCGTCGGCCGATTCAACGACCACCGCCGTGCCATAGCAAAGCACCTCGGCCGCCCCGACCATCGGGCCAGTGTCGTAGCGCACGCCGATGACGGCATTGGCGCCCATCTGCCGCGCGTGGTCCATCATCCGCTGGAACGATTCTTCGCGCGCCGATTCGCACAGCTCGGCAAAAATCCCGGCCCGGCCGCCAAACAGGGTGCGCAGGCTCCCAAGGATAGTCATCGGCAGTGAGCGTGTCCGCACCGTAAGGCCCCGGACCATCCCGAGGCACTTGAGCACGCGGCAGGCGGGAAGCTCGAAGGTCGTGGTGGCAAGCATATGGGGGCCCGATTGCAATCTAAGAATACGCGGCGCAGTGGCAACGCTACGATATTGTATACCGGCCGTCAAACACGGCCACCCATTGCCCCTTGGCATCCGTCGCCTCCCAGAATTGTCTTACGCTGCCATCCGGGTTCGGAGCCCAGGTAATTCTCTGCTTGGCCGCCGAGCCATCGGGCTGGCGGGTCACATCTTCCAGGATCATGTTTCGCCCGACCAGATGTCCCTCGAGCACCAGCAGCAGGCCGGTGCTGTCGACCCAGGTCTGGTGCCAGACCTTGCGCGTGGCATCGTAGATGTTGAGGCTCTCGCCGCTGTAGCCGCGGCCCGTGGTGTAGTGCTCGTGCACCACGCAGCCGCCATACTCCTGGGTGATGCGATTCATGCCCGCGAAGGTGCCGTTGGTCTGGCGCACCTGCCAGTCTCCCAGCCAGAAAGCGAACTGGTGAAACACTGCATCACTACACGGCGTGGTCGCGCCTGCCGGCTGGCAGGCAACCGCCAGCAGACAGGCGCTGAGAACATGGACCGTACGTGTGCTGATCATGGATACCTCGATGAATTGTCGACGTCGCAGGGGCAGGTCCACGTCAGCTCCAGTTCCAGGTAGGTCGTTCCAGGCACGGGATTAAAGCGATACGCCCTCGTCGCCGTGAATCCCAGGGACAGGTACAGGGCCTGCGCCTCTTGCATGGACGGCAGTGTATCCAGAAGCAGGCGCGTGTAGGCAAGTCTCCGGGCCGCAGCCAGGATCGCCTCGGCCAGCATGCGTCCGACCCCCCGGCCGCGTGCGCTCGGAACCACATACAACCGCTTGATCTCGCCGACCCCGGCGGAGAATTTGCGCACGCCCACGCAGCCGAGCAGGGTGCCGTCCGCCTCGGCAAGGAGCAGTGCTCCGCCGGGCGGAGCGTACTCACTGGCCAGGTGCTCCAGTTCATACGCGAAGTTCTGAAACGACAGATCGACGCCGAGCGAAGCGGCATAGGCCTGCAGCAGCTTGCGCGCCTGCTGCCAGTGCTGTTCCGAGTGCGGCTCGAACAGGCGAATCGTCACCGCACGCTGCCGGTCAGGATGCCGCGTACCCTGGCGGCAAGCCAGGGTGTGAACAGCATGGCAAGCAACCCCAAGAGCATCAGGCCGCCGCGGGAAAGATCATAGTCGCTTAGGATCCGGGCCCAGTCGAAACCGATGACCAGTCGCCCCAGCAACAATTCAAACACGACGGTCAACACCACCCACAGAGCCCCGATGCCGAGCAGAGTTCCGGCGCGCG
>JANXYA010000139.1 GCA_025350345.1 Gammaproteobacteria bacterium | reverse complement strand
CCAGCAGGATGCCGATGCCAACCGCGATCGTCGCCAGCGCACCGAGAATGAGGCGCCCGCTTCCTGGTTCGAGCAGCCGCATCAGGGCGATTAGAAGCATGAGCGCGCTGCCCCCGGGAAGCGCGGCGGCGCGCCAGGCATTGGTGATCCCCAGGGCCGGCGTGGTGATCACCATCTCGTCGTGCGCGAATTCGTACGCGGGATATACGATGAGCGCAAGAAAGACCAGCGCCGCGGCAATGGCCAGCATATCAAGGAAGGCGCGCACGGGCGGCGATACCCTGCCCACGACGGCGGTCATGCGCATGTGCTCGCCTCGGCGCAGTGCCACCACCGCACCCAGCATGGCCATCCATAGGAAGAGGGTCGAAGCCAGTTCGTCCGACCAGAGGAGGGGCCGATGGAAAGCGTAGCGCGACACCACACCTGCGAACAGGATGGCCACCTCGACCGCGACGAGCAGGGCGGCAGCGGTTTCGACGGCGGTCCCGACTGCGGCTTCCAGCGCCACCAGCCACTTCGGCGCCCTTGCCCGCGGTGTGAGCAGAGCTTGGGGATCGGAGAATTCGGAGTGGGGATTCATCTGATCAGCGCGCCGCGGCATCGGTCACGGCGCCGTGCGATGCATCGGCCACCAGCCGCGCATATTTGGCCAGCACGCCGCTGGTGTAGCGCGGCGGCGGCGCGCTCCAGCTGGCAAGGCGCTGCTGCAGTTGCGCCTCGCTCAGATCCACATCGATCCGCCGGTTCGCGACGTCGATGACGATTGTGTCGCCCTCGCGCAGTGCCGCGATCGGGCCGCGCTCGGCGGCTTCGGGCACGATATGCCCGATCACGAAGCCGCGCGTCGCGCCGGAGAAGCGCCCATCGGTGATCAGCGCCACTGTTTCGCCCAATCCGGAGCCCTGCAGCGCGCCGGTCACCAGTTGCATCTCGCGCATGCCGGGGCCGCCGCGCGGGCCCTCGTAGCGCAGGACCATGACGTCGTGAGGCTGGATGCGGTTGTCCTTGATCGCCTGGAATGCGTCTTCCTCGCACTCAAACACGCGTGCGGGCCCACGATGGATGGCCTTCTTCTGCCCGGAGATCTTGATCACGCAACCGCCGGGTGCGAGGTTTCCACGCAGGATGGCGAGGCCGCCTTCCTTTTTCAGCGCCTGGTCCAGGGGCTTGATGACATTCTGTCCCGCCGGCTCCGATGCACGCTCGATCTCCTCGCCCAGCGTGCGCCCGCTGATTGTCATCTCATTCGCGTGCAGCAGTCCGGCCTGCAGCAGGCGTTTGCCAACCACCGCCATGCCGCCCGCTTCGTACATCTCAGGCGCGGTGTAAGTGCCCCACGGCCTCAGATCGGCCAGCACGGGTGTACGGCGCGAAATCCGGTCGAAGTCGTCGATGGCCAGCGGCACACCGAATTCGTGCGCCGTGGCGAGCAAATGCAGCACCGCATTAGTAGAGCCGCCCGTCGCCATCACGCCCGTAATAGCATTCTCGAAGCTGCGCTGCGTCACCAGCGAGCGCGGCGTAGTACCCTTGCGCACCAGCTCCATCACCAGCTTGCCGCACTCGAACGCAACATCGGCCTTCGCCGGATTCGTCGCCGGCACGTCGTTCCACCCCATGCCAGCGATGCCGAGCATCTCGTAGGCGGTGGCCATCGTGTTGGCGGTGAACTGGCCGCCGCAGGCCCCCGCGCCCGGGCAGGCGTGGTCCTCGACGTCCTTGAACTCCTCTGCGGTGATCCTGCCCGCGTTGAATGCGCCTAGCGCCTCGTACGCGTCCTGAATGGTCAGCTTGCGCCCGCCGAACATGCTGTTCGGGCGCTTGCATGCGCCAGACTGGATCGAGCCTCCATACAAGGAAAGCGCGGGGATGTCGAGCCGTCCCATCACCATGCCCATGGCCGGAATCGTCTTGTCGCAGCCCGAGATGGTGACGATGCCGTCGAACATGTGGCCGCGCGCCACCAGTTCCACGGAATCCGCGATCAGTTCGCGGCTGACCAGCGAGGTCTTCATGCCTTCGGTGCCCGTTGTGATGGCGTCGTTGATC
>JANXYA010000082.1 GCA_025350345.1 Gammaproteobacteria bacterium | reverse complement strand
GATCGACCGCGACGGATTCGGCTGCCCAGTGAGCCGCCATCAACGCTTTGCGAACTTCGTCTTGCAATAGCTCTGCCATCGCTGGCATACCGGCAGGCAAGAGTTCCGACAATTGCGCCTCCGCGTGGAGGCGCCGTAGGTCTTGCACGGGCGCTAACAGTATAAATGGTAGAAGCTCGATGGATTTGCTACCCAAGCTTACGCGGACCGGGAGTCCCGGAGTTAAGACTCCGATGCGCGGTTCCGGATCGGCAAGCGCAACGCTTGTGCAAATCAAGGACGCCAGAGTGACGATCGTTGCCAGCGTGCTGCGTTCCATCGCAAGCTCCCTGAGAGTTGAGCCATCCGGCCAATCCTAGGTTGTCGAGCCAGAGTTCGTAGCGGTACGTCGCGTATAGCCGGCCATACCCACCGGCCTATCGACGCCATCGAGCTACATCATGTTTCCGATCTTGTAATCATGTGCGATGCAGGTACGCAGTCCCCGCAGGCAAGCGCCTCGGCTTTGCTCGATCATGGCCAGCAACCGGTTGTTGCAACGTAAATCACTGATGCGGGGTGTGGGTTCTTCTTAAGTCTGTCCTCGCTTCTTTTAGCAGGTGTCATCGCGGCGCATCCCGCCGAGCGGCAGTTGCCCTGATTTCACGGGCATCATGATCGGCCAGCGAGGAAGCGCTGCGGCGCATTCTGTCGCAAAGCGGTCATCCAAGGGACACATCTCTTCTTTAGTGTGTCCAGATCGTGGGGGCTGCAAAACTCAAGCGATTCTTGCCCGTCGTCGCCGACAGCCAGCGTACCGTGAGTTTCACTCGGCTTCCGGACGGGGTGCAACGGGCAGGAATCGCTCGGATTGAGCAGAAGCAGCGCCGTGGTAGCGTCACGGATCTCGTTCAGATCCCGGACAGGGCGTGGGACACGGCGCAGTGGCGGCTCGCCGGTGTCCGCAGACTCATCACCGAGCCCGGGCCTCTGGCGCCCCGGATCAAGCGCCTCGCGAACCTCTATCGGGTGTCCGAACGCACCGTCCGCAGGTGGATGCGCCTGTACCGCCGCGATCCGGACATTGTTGGATTGCTGCCGAAGCCAAAAGGGCCCTCGCTCGGTCATCGGCGGCTGAATCCGGACGCGGAACGCCTGGTGACCGAGGGGATCGATGCGTGGGTGGCGCGCACCGAGCCGTTACTGGTCTCGTGGATCGTGGAGGAGTGCGGCCGTCGCGCGAACGCGCTGGGAATCGACCGCCCCAGTCGCACATCGATCGAGGGCCGGCTTCGGGACCGCGGCCTTGAAAGCCTGACCCGACGCCGGACCATTGACCCGTCGGCGTCTCCGCCGCTCGAGACCCCCCGGACCCGGCAGGCCCTGGCCATCGTGCAGGTCGACCACACCCTGGTCGACGTGATGGTCGTCGACGAGGTTCATCGCAAGTCGGTGGGACGTCCGTGGATCACGGTGGCGTTCGACATCGCGACGCGGGCCGTGCTCGGCTTTCACTTGAGCCTGCACGCCCCGTCGGCGGTCGCGGTCGGCCTGACGCTCGCGATGGTGGGGCTGCCGAAGGACCGGTGGCTAAAGGAGCGGAAACTCGACATCCGCTGGCCGATGTTCGGCCTGCCGAAAATGCTACACCTCGACAATGGAACGGACTTCCACAGCCTGGCGCTCAAGCGCGGCTGCGAGCGCTACGGCATCAGTCTCGAGTACCGGCCGCCGGGCCGCCCCCACTTCGGCGGCCACATCGAGCGGTATCTCGGTACCCTCATGCGGCGCATCCACGGCTTGCCAGGGACGACGTTCTCGAATCCGGCCGAGCGCGGCAAATACCGCAGCGACGCCCGCGCGACGATGACCATGGCGGAACTCGAGCGCTGGATTGCCATCGAAATCGCCGGTCGCTATCACGAGAGGGTGCACCGCGGCGTGCATGCCGTGCCGGCCCAACTGTGGAGCCGCGCGATGCGCCATCGCCGACCGGCAGAAGTGGCCGATCCCCAGCGATTTCTCATCGACTTCATGCCGGCCGAGCAGCGGATCGTGGGCGCCAATGGATTCCAGCTCGGCCGCATTCGGTACTGGGACCCTGTTCTCGGGCGCCTGTTTCCACCGAGGAGCCGGGTTCTGGTTCGGTTCAACCCCCGGGACCTGTCCAAGGTCTATGTCCCCTCCCCGAACCATTCAGAGTACTTGCTCGTGCCGTACGCCGATCTGAGGAGGCCACCGATCACTCTCGCCGAGCTCGAACGGGCGCGGACGGCGCTCTCCGACAAAGGGATCGTTCAGCCGACGGAAGACCAAGTCTTCGCGGCCACCGCTGAACAGCGACGAATCGAAGCCGACGCGGCTCGTCGCACCCGGCGGGCGCGCCGAGGTGTCGAACAGCGCCCGCCGTCGACCGTGGTTCCTTTGCCGAAGGCCGGGGTTAAGGTGAACTACACGAAACGGATCGTCCCGTTCGCCGGGGAGCAATGGTGACCCGCTCAGCAGCGCTGAGGCGAGGGACGCCGATCACCGACCCGGTTCCCCGCCCTCCCCGCTCGTGGGTCGCGCTCGCCCGGGATCGATGGGTGGGATACCCCGTGGGCGATGCCGGGCTGCTGCGCCTCGGCGAGCTGTTCCCGACACCGGCCCGCGTCCGAATGCCGTGTCTGCTGCTCTACGGCGTCAGCGGTGCGGGCAAGTCGATGCTGCTCGAGAAGTTCCAGCGCGACAACAACGCCTTGTGCGAGCGCCGCAGTGGCAGACGGCCGATCGTGACCGCACAGATGCCGCCCGTTCCGCTCGTGCGAAGCCTGTATGGCGAGATCATCCGGTCTCTCGATGCCGCCGTCTCGCCCACGATGAGGTTGCACGAACTCGAATGCACGGCGATTGCGATGCTGCGCCATGCCGCGCCCCGGATGCTCGTCATCGACGAAATCCAGCATCTCCTGTGCTGCACCACCCGGGACCAACGCGCGGCGCTCAACGCTATCAAGTTCCTCGCCAACCAGCTGCGGATCTCGATCGTGGTCGCCGGCACGCACGAGTCGCTGCACGTCATGCGCTTCGACCCGCAGATCGCAAGTCGGATCGAGCAGATCGAGCTTCCGATCTGGAACGAATCCGACGACCTTCGGCGCTTCATCGCCGGATACTTGGGGCTTCTGCCCGTCCGCCGCGCGCCCGCGGCGATCAACAAGCAGTTCGTAGAGTATCTCCTCGAGCTAACCGACGGCGTCACCGGCCGGGTCATCGACGTACTGCGTCGGGCAGCCGGCCAGGCGATCGCTGATCGGACCCGCCGGGTCGGGCTCGATCAGTTGCAGTACGTCGGAGCCCGGCTACCGACCATCATCGGGCAGCGGACCTGATTTCTCTTAGTGGACGTCCACTACAAGAAAATGGACATCTACTAAAATAAATCACACATGACAACGCCAATCCGTGCCCGGCAGATCCGCGAAAGTCCTATTTTTCGGCGAATCTTACCTTGGGGCCGTAATGTACGAGAAGGCCATGCTGGCGGAACGCTCGCGCACGTCTATCACTTGCCTGCGATCTGTACTGAACCCTCGCGACCTGAGCGGAGCCGAGCTTGAGCGCGACGCGCCGAATGCCGGTGCCAGAAGCCGATCAGTGAGCCTGGCCGCGGAACAGGAGCGCCTGACGGAACCAAACCAGAATTGCGCCGCCAAGCTACATGGCGCAGCGGCGGTCGTTCAGGATCCGCCGAGCGCTGCGTGCAGCCGTGCATCGTGGGTCCGGAAGTGCCCGCCGAACCAAGCACTGAGGACCGCGCCCAGGCTCGAGCTGTCGTAGCGGTGCTCACGCTCGAAGTCATCCATAATGTCGCGGATCTGCTCGAGCAGCTGCTCGTGGTCCTGCTTGTGCTCTGGGTACGCCGAATAGTGTCGCGCGTGCATCACCTTCTCCTCGAGCGCGAAATGCGCCGCGATCTGGGCGTGCAGTTCACCGAGGAAGTCGCTGACGGCAGCATCGGACGCGCCCCCGGCGATCGCACGGTGCAGCTCGTTGATCAGCGCGATCAGCTGCTGATGCTCATGGTCCACCTCGGCGACGCCGATGCGATACTCCTCGCGCCACTCGAGCAACGTCACAGGTAATCGTCCTTTGTTCAGCGAAACTCGAATCCGCCGCCGGCGCTCGCGAAATCCACCACGAAGCTCTGGGCTGGCACGAGGTCGATTGCCCGCGTCGTCTCGAAGTCGTAGCCCGCGTCGCGACCGCTCTCGCGAAGTCCAATGCGCAGCAAGTGTGGTCCGGCCGGGACCGTGAAACGCCGGTAGATCGTCGATGGCCCGTCCTGGTGCAGGCCTGCCGCACGATGGGTGCCGTGGTACAGCAGCTGGCCGTCGACCCACAGGTCCACGGTCACAGGCCAGCGTGCCCGCGGGCAGACGGTTCGCAGCCGCATGTTGATCGGCAGCCTCGCCATTTCCGCTGGCGTGAGTTTCGCGCACCGCTGCCGCGCGGGCGCGGC
>JANXYA010000046.1 GCA_025350345.1 Gammaproteobacteria bacterium | reverse complement strand
CCAGCAGTTCCTCGATGGCGTGGCAGCGATCCACGAAGCTCTGCAGTCCGAGTGCGGCCGCCTCGCCCTTGATCGAGTGCATCTGGCGAAACACGCCCTGGAGTTTCTGCTGCAGCTCCGGCAGCTTGACGCCAGGACTGCGCAGCAATGAGTTGCTGTGGCGTACCGCCGCGTCGAGACTGCCCAGGAAGGACTGCAGCTGCAGGGGCTCGGTTTGCAGCAGCTGCAGCAGCAGGTCCGATTGCGACTCGGAACTGGCGCGCAACTGTTCCAGTTCGCGCTGCAGCAGCACGTTGTCGGTGACGTCTGCGACGACGCCCAGCACGAAGTCCGACTGCTTGCCCTCACCGCGGGCGCGGCGGAACGAGAAGGACAGAAAGCGCAGTTCCGGCGCGCCAAAGGGCCTCTGGAAGCTGACTTCGATCTGGCTCAGCGGATTGACCGACTCGATCAGCTCCTCGTTGACCTTGTCCTTTTGCAGCAAGCCGAGGTACTTGGTGGCGGCCAGCAGGGTACGCTCGTCCACCAGCGGGCGCAGCAGGCTCTCAAAATCTTTTCCTGCGGGCGAGGCGATGCGGAGCAGTGGCAGGAGTGAATCGGAATGGGCCCCGCCGATGCGGCCGTCGCGACCGATCAGGAACAGGCCCTCGCGCACCGTGCCGAGGATGTTGCCGATCTGGCGCTGCGCCTCCCCGGCGCTGCGAGCCGCGCGTCCGGCGCGCCAGGCGAAGTAGAGCATCGTGACGAGCAGCAGGGCGGCGAGGGCGGCGCCACCGAGCAGCAGCGCGCGCAGCGCCTGGCCGTCGCGCACCACTCCCTCGCGCAGGAGTGCCGCGAGCCGGGCGAGCTCATTGGCCAGGGCGCTGGTGTTGGTCGATTGCGTGGCCAGGATCTCATCGGCGACCCGCTTGAGCTGGGCGCCCGTCTTGCTGAGAGTGGATCCATTGGCGCTGTCGGCGTAAAGATCGGCCGACCTGGTGCTGCCAAGCCGGGCGAGCCCGGCGTCCAGCGGCCGCCAATGGCGTTTCGCCAATTCGAACAGGGAGAGCGCATCGGCGCCCGATTCCGCCTCGTCCACGGCGATGGCCAGCTTGGCGTAGGCCTGGTTGCTGCCGTTGCGGCTCAAGGCCAGGGCGCGCAGGGAATCGCCGACGTAGGTGCGGGTCTCCAGTCCGCGCTGGATCAGCGTGAGCTCGGAGCGCATGAGCTGCGGCTCGGCCACCAGGCCGGAGGCCAGCTGCAGCGCCGTGGAGGCCGACTGCAGCCGCGCGGCGTGGCGCACGCCCGTGAACAGCAACAGCGCCAGCGCCACCGCACACGCCATGGCCACGGCGATCGGCAACCACTGGACGCGATGGTTCAGGGACAGGCGGGCCATACGCTACTCCACTGCCTTTGGATTCATGGCTCAGGGCTTGAAGCTGATCCGAATGCGTGCGCGCCGGGCCAAGCCCTCTCCGCCCAGCGCACTGGTGTCGTAGCGGCCGCTGCTCACGGCCGCTTTCGCGGCGGCGTCGAAGATTCCCGGGGGGCTCGATTCAACGACCGACGTCTTGCTCGCGCGGCCCTTGCCGTCGAGCATGAATTCCACAATGACGTAGCCGGACTTATGGGACTCCAGTGCCTGCGGCGGGTAGAGGGCTGTGAGCGGCTTGAGGGGCTTGGCCAGCAGGTAGTCCGGCGCCGCGGCGGCGGCAGCAGGCGGCGGAGCCGCCGCCGCGGCCGCCGCGGCGCGCTCCCGGGCGGCATCCATGTCGGATTGCAGCTGGTGGCGGGCGCTGCCGAGCTCGCTGGTGCTGCCGTAATCGGCCGCAGCGCCCAGGAATTGCTGCGCGATCTCGAACTGTCCCGCGTGGCTCGCGCTCTGCGCGCGCGCCAGCAGCGCGAGCTGCAATTCGTGCTGCAGCGTGAGTGTCAGCGGACTGGTCCGGTTCTGCTGCGCCATCGCCTGCACCAGATCGTGGGCGTTCTCGCCGGCAGGCTCGAGCAGCGCGCCAGCGTTGATCGCGGTGCGCGCCCGGGCGGCAAGCCCGTTGAGCTCCGCTGCGGCGTTGAAGCTCTCCACGGCGTGGCGCAGGTCGGCGAGCGTGGCGCGATCGCCGCCGGCGGCGGCGTACTGTGTGATGAACTGGTTGGCCGCACTGACATCGCCGTTGGCGATCGCGGCACGCGCCTGGGCAGGCAGGGCGCGCCAGCGGGCGGTCGCGATGTCGGCCTGCAGCTTGCCCAGGGCATCAGCGGCGATGCCCGCATCGCGAAAGGCTCCCACCAGGCGCGCAGCGTCGTCCGGCTTGCCGGCGGCAAGGTCGGACTGGATGCGCGCGCGGGCAACGGAGAACAGGCGCTGCATGCCGTCACGCGCCTCTTCATTCTGTGGATCCTGTGCCAGCACGGCCCCGTAGAGTTCCAGCGCGCTGTCGCCATGCCCGCTGCCTTCCGCGCCGGGCAACTGGGTTCGTTCATCGCGGAAGGCCACTCGTGCGTCCGAGAGCAGCTCGAGCACCGTGCGGTGCAGGGCAGGACCCGGACTGGCGGCAGGCGCTGGCGTGAGGCTCGCGGGCGGTGCTGTGATGGCGGCGGGTGCCGGTGTCGCCGGCGCTGCGGGTTCGATGGGCGCGCCGGGGATGGCGATCGGCCCGCTCACGGCCCCGGAAGTCCGCCCGCCCGGCCCGATGGTTCGGGTCGTGTCCCTGCTCATGAAATACCAGCTGCCGGCCACGGCGAGCAGCAGCACGGCTGCGGCCCACATCCACACGCGATGTTTCCCTGCGGGGCGATCCGGCCCGGCGAGATCGGCAAAGGCATTCGAGGTGATCGCGGTGGCGGCGGCCTGCATGCGCAGCTCGATCGCCGTGAGCGCCTCGGGGAGCGCAGTGGCCAGGGCGCCGCGCTCCACGACGGCACTGACCATGCCGCGCGCGAGCGGGCTGGCCCAGTCGGTCGACTTGCCATCGGCGCAGATGACGAGCAACGGGGCCAGCGGATGCTGCTGTTCGATGCGGGCCGCTTGCGCGCGCGCGTCGGTCCTGGCGGTGGCATCGATGATCAGCAGCCAGGGCACGAGGCTCCCGGCCTCGATCTGGTCGGCGGCGTCGATGGGGCGCGAGCGGTAGCGATCTCCGAGCAGCGGTCCAAGCTCCAGCAGCAGGCTGTCGTCGCCCGAGAGCAGGTACAGGTCCATGCGCCGCCCGGCCGCCGGCGCGGG
>JANXYA010000256.1 GCA_025350345.1 Gammaproteobacteria bacterium | reverse complement strand
TTGAGCGTGGCAATCAGCGTCCAGATGAGCAGGAACAGGCCCACCGAGCCGACGATGCCGCCGCGCACGTGATCGGCGAAATCCATGACCTTGGCCGTCAACGGTCCGGCTGCATCGCCCATCGGGCGGAAGAATTCGGCGATCAGGGGCTCGAGTTCACGGTGCGCTCCAAACACCTTGAGAAGCGCAAAACTGAAGGCCACCAGGGGTACCAGCGCCAGGAGCGTGGCGTAGACCAGCCCCATCGCATGGATGCTGAGCTGCCCGCCCAGCAGGTCGCGCAGCAGCGCGTAGGGGTATTGCGCGAAGCGGCGTGAGCGCTCCGCGGGGCGCGCGCCGGCCATCGGGGCAAACAGCCATCCTTCAAAATAATTGCGCGCCTGCTGCCACATCCGTTTGCCTTCCTCAGGCCGGATCCGTGGGCGGGCCGGCGAGGCGGGTGTAGGCCTCCGCGTATTTCTCGGCGGTGCGCCGGATGATTTCTGCCGGCAGATGCGGGCCCGGAGCGCGCTTGTTCCACTGCAATGACTCCAGATAATCCCGCACGAATTGCTTGTCGAAGGAGGGCGGGCTCAGGCCGGGCCGCCAGGTGTCCGCGGGCCAGAAGCGGCTGGAATCGGGGGTCAGCACCTCATCGATCAGGGTCAGCGTGCCGCGCTCATCGACGCCGAATTCTAACTTGGTATCCGAAATGATGATGCCGCGCGCACGTGCGTGACGGGCGGCGTGACGGTACAGGGCAAGGGCAGTGGCGCGCACGGCGCTGGCGCGCGCGGCGCCGACGCGGGACTCGACCGTGGCGAAATCAATGTTCTCGTCGTGCTCACCTGCGGCGGCCTTGGTGGCGGGAGTGAAGATCGGCTCAGGCAGGGCATCGGCAAGGCGGAGCCCCGGCGGGAGCCGGATGCCGCAGATCGCGCCGGTCTTCTGGTAATCCTTCCAGCCGGAACCGGACAGGTAGCCGCGCACCACGGCTTCGATCGGCAGCGCGTCCAGGCGCCTGACGATCGAGGCGCGGCCGCTCAGCGCCGCGAGTTCCTCACGATCGTGGATCAGCCCGGCGAGGGGCCTGGGGCTGCGATGGTTGGGCACCAGTTGCGCTGTCTGATCGAACCAGAACTCGGAGATCTGGTGCAGGACCCGCCCCTTGCCTGGAATCGGATCAGGCAGGATGACGTCGAAGGCGCTGAGCCGGTCGGTGGTGACGATCAGCATGTGCTGCGCGTCGACCTCGTAGATGTCGCGCACCTTGCCGCGATGAAGCAGCCTGAGTCCGCGCAGCGAAGTTTCGTAGATGGTTGCGGGAGCGTCGTCCAAGCTCGGTTACCATAGCACTGTCAGGCGCGAGGGCGCGCATCTTGCCGCCCGCCCGGCGGCGGGGTCAAGCAGAGCGAGTCATGAGCTGGAACGGCAAGATCATCGGTGCGGGCATCGGCCTTTGGCTCGGCGGCCCGCTCGGCGCGCTGATCGGGCTGGTTGTTGGCCATCAGTTCGACACCGGGAATTCACTGGCGCAGCAGCCCGGGCCCGGCGCGGCCGCACGGGTGCAGGAACTGTTTTTCCCTGCGACCTTTCGCGTCATGGGCCACATTGCCAAGGCCGATGGGCGGGTCTCCGAACAGGAGATCACGGCCGCCCGGGCGGTGATGGCGGCGCTGCACCTCAATGCTGCGCAGGTGCGCCAGGCGATCGCCTACTACACCGAGGGCAAGCAGCCGGAGTTCTCCCTGGAGACCACGCTGCAGGAACTGCAGCCGCTGCTGCGTGCCTTTGCGCAACTGGCGCAGTTCTTCATGGAGATCCAGCTGCAGGCCTCGCTGGCCGGCAACGGCCTCGGGGCCACGCCGCGCGCACGTCTGCAGCACGCCGGGCACTTGCTGGGTTTGTCGAGCGGCGATTTCGCACGCCTCGAGGCCCTGATGCGCTGGCGCATGAATGGCGCGCAGGCCGCAAGCGGCGCCAGCGCGCAGGCCGAGACCGACCGGCTCAGGCAGGCCTATACCCTGCTCGAGGTGCCCAATGGGGCCAGCGATGAGCAGGTGGTGAAGGCCTACCGCCGGCAGATGAGCCGCAATCACCCCGACAAGCTGCAGGCCAACGGCCTGCCTGAGTCAATGCTCGAGCGCGCCAAGGAACGCACCCAGCAGATACAGGCGGCCTATGAACTGATCCGCACGGCTCGCGGCATGCGTTGAATTCCACACTGCCGCGCGCTCATGCGCTCGGGTAGACTCCTCCGCCATGGCAGCTCCCTGGATCGCGCCTTCCATACTCTCGGCTGATTTCGCCCGGCTCGGTGCCGAGGTGGACGCGGTCGTGGCTGCGGGCGCGGACCTCGTGCATTTCGACGTGATGGATAACCACTACGTGCCGAACCTCACCATCGGGCCGCTGGTGTGCGAGGCGCTGCGCAAGCACGGGGTGAAGGTGCCGATCGACGTGCACCTGATGGTGCGGCCAGTCGACCGCCTGGTGCCGGATTTTGCGCGGGCCGGTGCCACCTACATCAGCTTCCACCCGGAAGCGAGCGAGCACGTCGATCGCACCATTGCGCTGATACGCGAGCAGGGTTGCCGGCCTGGCCTGGTGTTCAATCCGGCCACGCCGCTCGACTGGCTGGATTACACGCTCGAGAAGCTCGACCTGGTGCTGCTGATGTCGGTCAACCCCGGGTTTGCCGGCCAGCAGTTCATTGCCGGAGTGCTGCCGAAGATCGCCGAAGTGCGCCGGCGGGTGCGCGCGAGCGGCCGCGAGATTCGCATTGAAGCGGACGGCGGCATCCGGACCGACAACATCGCCGCCGTGGCGCGCGCAGGTGCCGACACCTTTGTGGCGGGCTCGGCCATCTATGGGAGCAGCGACTACGCGGCGACGATTCGCGCCATGCGCGCGGCCATCGCCTCAGCCCACGCCCAATCGGCCTGATCAGACCTCGTCGTCGTCCTCGTCGTCATCATCATCGTCATCGTCCGGAGCGATGGCTGCCATCGGCTTCACTGCCACAGCACCGGTGCCACCCCGGGCAGGAATCACGACGGGCCGGGTCTTCATCTTCGGCCGGGCGTTGAAAACGACGATGGTCTTGCCGGTCGCCCGCAGCAGGCCCTGCTCCTCGAGCACCTTGAGCACGCGGCCGGCCATTTCGCGCGAGCAGCCGATCAGTCGCGACAGTTCCTGGCGCGACACCTTGATCTGCATGCCCTCCGGGTGCGTCATCGCGTCCGGCTCATTGCAGAGGTCCATGATCGCGTGCGCGACACGGCCGGTCACGTCGACGAAGGCCAGGTCGCCGAGCTTGCGGTTGGTACGATCGAGGCGTGTCGCCAGCTGCGTCGCCAGCTCGAAGATCAGGCCGGGGCTCTCGGTCGCCACCTGGCGAAAACGCGGATACGTCATCTCGGCGAGCTCGCAGGCACTGCGCGTGCGCACCCAGGCGCTGCGCGTGGGTTGCTCGTAGAACAGGCCCATCTCCCCGAAGAACTGCCCCTTGTTCAGGTAGGCGAGCACCATCTCGTTGCCTTCCTCGTCCTCGATCATCACCTCGACGGAGCCGCTGATGACGTAATACAGGACATCAGGCAGATCGCCGGCGTGTATCAGCACGGTCTTGGAAGGCACGGTGCGGACGCGGCAGTAACTCAGGAAGCGGTTGATTGCCGGAATGTCGCTCAGCGCCCTGACATTCTCTTCCATGGTGCGGCTGCTGTGTTCATGTTGAAGGTTGTTCATGGCTACTTTTTATTACATAAGTCCCGCTGACTGCAAGGGTTTTTGCTGGGTTAAACATAGTAGGCGCTGCGCGTCATCAGCTTCGAGGTCAAACCCATCAACGCGCGGAGCGGTGGCGGCAGCTCGGCAGCGCCCGCCGCCTGCGCCGCCCGCGCGTGTCCGGTCTCCTCAATCTGCATCACTTCCAGAATGCGCCGGGTGCGAGCGTCCTGTGCCGGGAGCCGGGCCAGGTGCTCGCTCAGGTGCCCCTCCACCTGGCGTTCCGTCTCCTGCACGAATCCCAGGCTCAGCCGATCGCTCAAGGCGGCCGCGGCGGCACCAATCGCGAAGGCGCCGGCATACCAGAAGGGATTGAGCAGGCTGGTGCGATCCCCCAGCTCCCGCAGGCGCTGTTCGCACCAGGCCAGGTGGTCACCTTCTTCGGCCGCCGCCCGCAGCAGGAATTGCCGCGTTTCTTCGGTGCGGGCCATCAGGGCCTGGCCCTGGTACAGCGCCTGGGCGGCAATCTCCCCGGCGTGATTGACCCTCATCAGGCCAGCCACCAGCCGCCGGTCCGATTCGCCCAGAGGAGCGCCATCGGGCAGTTGCGGGGGCGTGCGCGAGGCCTGGGCCGGGGCAAACAGCGCCCGCAGGGCGTTGTCAGCTGCCCGCAACAGGCCGTCCAGGGTCACAGCAGGCGGTTGGGGCCCGTCCATGCCCCCATTATAGAGTGTCAGCGCCCCCGGGTAGGCCCGCCCGAGCACCCGGCCGGGCTCTTTTGCAAAGCGGAGGGCGCTTGAGTACACTTTCGCGCCATTTTTCCAGGATCACCGCGGCCCGGATACGGTGCCCTTGCTCGGTCCGATCCTGTCCAGATTTGGAGTTGCCTGCATCATGAAGACGAGATTTGCCAATGCCGCCACCGTGCGCGGTGACTGGTACGTGGTTGACGCCAGTGGCAAGACGCTCGGGCGCCTGGCCTCCCAGATCGCCCATCGGCTCAAGGGCAAGCACAAGGCTGACTACAGCCCGCATGTGAACATGGGCGATCACATCGTGGTGCTGCACGCCGAGAAGATTGCCGTGACCGGCAACAAGCTCGACGACAAGATGTACCACCAACACACCGGGTACCTGGGCAACCTCAAGTCGATCGCCCTGGGCAAGCTCCTCCAGGAGCACCCCGAGCGCGCGCTGCAGTTTGCGATCAAGGGCATGCTGCCGAAGAACACGCTGGGCCGGAACATGTTCCGTAAACTCCATGTGTTTGCCGGCGGCAAGCACCCGCACACCGCCCAGCAGCCCAAGCCACTCGCTCTCTAGAGCACCAGGATCCCGCACATGGCAGCTTCCACCGACTACGGCACCGGCCGACGCAAGACTTCCACGGCCCGCGTGCACATGCAGGCCGGCACCGGCCGCATCACCATCAATGACCGGCCGATCGACGAATTCTTCGGCCGCGAAACCGGCCGCATGATCGTGCGCCAGCCGCTCGAGCTGGTGCAGCTCACCGAGAAGTTCGATATCAAGGTGCAGGTCAGTGGCGGTGGTATTACCGGCCAGGCCGGCGCGATTCGCCACGGCATCGCCCGAGCGCTGATGAAGTACGACGCGACCCTGCGCCAGCCCCTGCGGCAGGCCGGCTTCGTCACCCGCGATGCCCGCGAGGTCGAGCGCAAGAAGGTCGGACGGCGCAAGGCCCGCCGCGGCCCGCAATACTCCAAGCGTTAGTTCCTGCGCCGCGCCTGCCCCTCTTCGGCAGAGCGGTGCGGTCGCCGGCGGAGGTCTGCTACGATCCCGGGCCGGCAAACGGATGGGGGATCGTCTAGTGGTAGGACCGCGGACTCTGACTCCGCTAACCTAGGTTCGAAT
>JANXYA010000015.1 GCA_025350345.1 Gammaproteobacteria bacterium | reverse complement strand
CTCGATGGCCCGGACCGCATCTACCGGCGAGCCCGCATGCGGCTGGTGCGCCTCGACAAGGCCCTGCGCAAGTGGGATACGGACGCCAAACCGCTGCCAATGGCCGGCCCCGTACCTAACCTTATATCGTCCCTAGCGCCGCCCACCGGGCCGCTTGCGGGCACCCCGCGAGGGCATCGCTACGAGCGGGTCGTCGGGCCAATGGTGCTTTGGGTAGCGGCCGCGCATTTCCTTGCGCACTTCGAGGTAGCTGGATTTCCAGAACCCGGCCAGGTCGCGCGTGATCTGCACCGGGCGCTGCGCGGGTGACAGGAGCTTGAAGGTCACGGGCACCGCGCCGCCGCCAATGCGCGGCGTCGCGGCCAGGCCAAAGACCTCCTGCAGGCGCACGGCGATGCACGGCGCGTTGTCATCCACGTAGTCGAGGCGAATGCGCGAACCGGACGGCACCGCCACCTCCCTGGGCGCCAGCTCATCGAGGGCGCGGCGTTGCGCACCGCTCAGCCGGGCGAGCAGCGCTTCGGCCAGCTCGACTCGCGCCAGGTGTTCAGCGCGCGTCATGCCTGCCAGCCAGGCGGGGAGCCAATGCTCCAGCTCATCCAGCAGCGTCGCATCGTCGCTCCCGGGCCAATCCGGTGGCGTTCCCCGCTCGAGCCGCCGCACGAATTCCACTCGCGCCTGCAGATTCCGTGTTTCGCGATCCCAGGGCAGCGCCGCCAGTCCCAGTTGCCTGAGGCCCGCGAGCATCGCGGCGGCGGTGAGCTCCGGTGGCGCCTGCTCGAGCGGATGGTCATCGAGCAGCAACGCACCGAAGCGTCGCGTGCGATGCGCGAGCACAGCGGCGCTGCGCGCGTCCCACTCCACCCGCTCCTCGCTCCTGATCTGTGCACTGAAGATGGATTCGAGCTCGGAGCGCGCCAGCGGCGCCGCCAGGTCAATGCGCGCTTCGCGTTCCCGGTCATCGAGCTCCACGGCGACCAGGAATTCCTGTGCAGCGAGCCCGGTAGCGGCTCCAAAGGCCGCGCCGCGGCCGTTGGCGAGCAAATAGCGCCCCGAGCCCTCGCGGCGGCGCTGGGCGATGCGATCCGGAAAAGCCGTGGCCAGCAGCGCGCCGGGCGAGGCGGGCAGCGTGGCGCCGCCGGCGCGCGTCACCGCCCCCGGCGCGGCGGCGAGCTTGCGGAACTGCTCCGCATTGCGCTGCACGCGCTGCAGGGCGCCGCGATCCGCGGATTGCGCGCCTGGATCGCGGCGCAGGATCTCGAGGCGGGTGCGGATGTCCGGGTCGCGTTCCGCGCCGGCGCGACGCAGCAGGTCCCGTTCCGAAAGAAGCGCGGCCAGCTCGGCGGCCTGCGTCACCGCACCGCGATCTCGTGCAGCAAGCAGCATGTGCGCCAGCCGCGGGTGCAGGGGGAGGGAGGCCATTTCGCGGCCCAGGGGAGTGATCAGGCCCTCCCCGTCGATCGCCTCGAGGCGCTGCAGCAGCTCGCGGGCCTGCGCCAGCATCGGTGCCGGCGGCGGGTCGAGCCAGGCGAGGCGCCCGGCGTCCGCGTTGCCCCACTGCGCCAGGTCGAGCGCCAGTGGCGCCAGGTCGGCCTCGGTGATTTCCGGCGGTGTGTGCGCAGCAAGGCTCTGCTGCGCCCCCTCGCTCCACAACCGGTAGCACCGTCCCGGCGCCGTGCGTCCGGCTCGACCGGCGCGCTGATCGGCGGCGGCACGCGAGATGCGCACGATTTCCAGGCGACTCATGCCCGTGTTCGGATCGAAGCGCGAGCGTCGCGCCAGGCCGCAGTCGATCACCGCCGTCACGCCGGGTATCGTCACGCTCGTCTCGGCGATATTGGTCGCCAGCACCACGCGCCGCACGCCGAGGGGAGCGGGATTGAGCGCGGCATCCTGCTCCTGCGCGGCCAGCTCGCCATAGAGCGGCAGGATCTGCAGTTGCGCGCCGGCCAGGTCCGCCAGCAGGCCCTGCAGCCGCGCGATCTCCCCGGCGCCGGGGAGAAAGACCAGCAGGTCCCCGCGCGTCTCATCGATTGCCCGCCGCACGACGGATGCCACGGCGCGCTCCACGGATTCCGTGCCGCCCGGCAGGAGCGGCGCGCCGCGGCGAGCGTAGATGATCTCGATCTCGTGCTGCCGGCCCGGCACGTCGACCACTGGCGCAGCGCCGAGGAGCGCCGCCACGCGCGCGCCGTCGAGCGTGGCCGACATCGCCAGCACCCGGAAGTCGGCATCGAGCGCGCTGCGCGCGTCCAGGCACAGGGCGAGGCCCAGGTCAGCCTGCAGGCTCCGCTCATGGAATTCATCGAAGATGACGCAGCCGACGCCGGCCAGCTCCGGATCGGTGTGCAGCATGCGGGTGAGCACGCCCTCGGTGATGACTTCGATGCGCGTCTCGCGCGAGACGCGCGTATCAAGCCGCATCCGGTAACCCACGGTGGCGCCCACCGCTTCATTTCGCAGCCACGCCATGCGTCTCGCGACCGCGCGGGCGGCCACGCGGCGCGGCTCGAGCAGCAGCATTCGCCGGCCACGGAGCCAGGGCTCATCGAGCAGCGCGAGCGGCACCCGCGTGCTCTTGCCCGCGCCGGGTGGCGCCTGCAGCACGGCATCGCGCGAGCCGGCGAGTGCCGTGCGCAGCGCGCGCACCAGCGCCTCGCCGCTCTCCCGCTCAGGAGCGTTCACGGCTCCGTTGTGCGCGGGCTGCGCAGCAGCGCGAACGCCGCCACGCACCAGCCGGCGATCAAGCAGGCCCCGCCGATCGGCGTGAGCACGCCAAGAATGCGCGGCGCGCCGGCGAGCAGCAGGTACAGGCTGCCGGAAAACAGCAGTACGCCGGCGAGCAGCAGGTCCGCCGCGACGTACAGCGCGCGCTGCGGGTTGCGCACCGCCAGCACTCCCAGCAGCAGGAGCCCCAGCGCGTGGATGAACTGGTACTGCACGGCGGTCTGCAGCACCTCGTAATCGCCGGGCGTGAGCCTGCCCTTGAGCGCGTGCGCGCCGAAGGCTCCGGCCACGGTGGCTGATGCCAACAACAGCGCAGCGCCCACCTGGGCGCGCCGGGCGCTCGCGGCACTCACGGGCGCCCGCGCCGCGGGCGCCTGGACGGACCCGGGCGCGGTACACCCGGCCGCGGCGCGCGTGCCGGTGAGGCACCTGCCCTTGGCGCCTGCGGCACGCGGGGCAGTCCCGTGTGCTGTGTGCGCAGCGGCTGCTGGTGCGAGTGCCGCGCGCGCGCGCCCGGCGCCTGCGCCAGGCCGGTGCCGGATGGCTGCCAGGAGGGAATGAGCTGTTCGCGCCGCGGCCCGATCAGGTCGGCGCGCCCCATGCGCCGCAGCGCCTCGCGCAGCAGCGGCCAGTTGTTGGCATCGTGATAGCGCAGGAACGCCTTGTGCAGGCGCCGCACGCGCAGGCCCTTCGGCACCACCACAGATGCGCTGTCGCGCGTCACGCGCCGCAGGGGATTCTTGCCGGTGTGATACATGGCCGTCGCGGTGGCCATCGGCCCGGGCAGGAAAGCCTGCACCTGGTCGGCCCGGAACCCGTTGCGCTTGAGCCAAAGCGCCAGCTCGAGCATGTCTTCATCGGTGGTGCCCGGGTGCGCCGCGATGAAATACGGGATGAGGTACTGCTCCTTGCCCGCCTGGCGCGAGAACTTGTCGAACAGCTCCTTGAAGCGATCGTAGGTGCCGACGCCCGGCTTCATCATCAGCTGGAGCGGTCCCTCGCGCACATGCTCGGGTGCGATCTTGAGGTACCCGCCGACATGGTGCTGCGCGAGCTCGCGCACGTACTCCGGCGACTCGCTCGCCAGGTCATAGCGCACGCCCGAGGCGATCAGCACTTTCTTCACGCCGGGCACTTCGCGGGCGCGGCGGTACAGGCCAATCAGCGCGCTGTGATCGGTATTCAGGTTCGGGCAGATCCCCGGGAACACGCAGGAAGGCCGGCGGCAGGCACTCTCGATTGCGGTGCTCTTGCAGGCGAGCCGGTACATGTTGGCCGTGGGTCCCCCCAGGTCCGAGATCACGCCGGTGAAGCCCGGCACGGTGTCGCGGATCTTCTCGATCTCGCGCACCACGGAATCCTCGGAGCGATTCTGGATGATGCGGCCCTCGTGCTCGGTGATCGAGCAGAAGGTGCAGCCGCCGAAGCAGCCGCGCTGGATCGCCACCGAGAAGCGGATCATCTTGTAGGCGGGGATCGTCTCGGCACCATAGGACGGATGCGGCCGGCGCTGGAAAGGCAGGTCGTAGATCCAGTCCATCTCGGCGGTGGCGAGCGGAATGGGTGGCGGATTGAGCCACACGTCGGCATCGCCGTGGCGCTGCACCAGGGCACGCGCGTTGCCGGGGTTCGATTCCAGGTGCAGGATGCGCGAGGCGTGCGCATAGAGCACCGGGTCGGCGGCGACCTGCTCGAAGGAAGGCAGGCGGATGACGCTGCGCTCGCGATCCGCGTTGGGCACGCGACGCACGAAGCGCACGATTTTTTCAGCGCCCAAAGGCGCAGCCGGCACGGCGGCCGGCGCGGCACCCGTCCCCGCGGAAGTCAGTGCATAAGGATCGACGGGTGGGTTCAAGGGGCCGGGCGCATCCAGATGCGTGGAATCGATTTCAATCCAACCTGCCCTGGACGTGCGACGCAGGAACGCGGTCCCGCGGATGTCATCGAGGGCACCGATGCTCTCGCCCGCATCGAGGCGCCGGGCGATCTCCATGACCTGCCGCTCGGCATTGCCGAACACCAGCAGATCCGCCTTCGCATCCAGCAGGATCGAGCGGCGCACCTTCTCCGACCAGTAGTCATAGTGGGCGATGCGGCGGAGCGAAGCCTCGATGCTGCCGATGACCACCGGGACCTCCCGGTAGGCTTCGCGCACGCGCTGCGCATACACGATCACGGAGCGATCGGGCCGCCGTCCGCCCTTGCCGCCCGGCGTGTAGGCATCATCGCTCCGTACGCGCCGGTCGGCGGTGTAGCGATTGACCATCGAATCCATGCAGCCGGAAGTGACCCCAAAAAACAGACGCGGCTGGCCGAGTTTTTTAAAATCCCTCAAATCGTCCCGCCAGTTCGGCTGAGAGATGATCGCCACCCGCAAGCCTTCCCGCTCAATGAGTCGACCGATGACGGCCGTGCCAAACGCCGGATGATCCACGTAGGCGTCGCCTGAAACGAGGATGACATCCAGGTAGTCCCAGCCCCGAGCC
This sequence comes from Gammaproteobacteria bacterium, assembly GCA_025350345.1. GTDB lineage: Bacteria > Pseudomonadota > Gammaproteobacteria > Steroidobacterales > Steroidobacteraceae > FEN-1191. Next base: position 254 of record JANXYA010000015.1, on the reverse strand, counting down.
GTCACCTCTTCCCGCGTGGTGGGAAGCCAGCGTGACGAATCCCCTTCGGGATCACGCGGGCGCAGTTGAATCGGAGTCGAAGCGGAAGCGGTCATGAACGACGTTCGATCAAGTTGCCTGCGAACCGGGACGGAGCAAGCCGCCGGCCCCGCTCATTTCGGACCCCGGAACAACCATGCGCGAAATTCCGGGGCGGTCGCCGTCTGTTTCGCCAGCAGCTCATAGCCCGCAGTCAGCGGGTGGCTGGCGTCGGC
>JANXYA010000378.1 GCA_025350345.1 Gammaproteobacteria bacterium | reverse complement strand
CTGACCGATCACTTCCACCGCTACGTGGAATACGGCTACACCGCCGGCATGGAAGACGAGCTGGACGCTGTGGCACGCGGCGAGGAGCCCTGGCTGACGCCGCTGGTGAAATTCTGGAAGCCCTTCATCCGCCAGGTCGAGCTGATCGAGAAGACCGTGACCCGCGAGCAGGTCGCGCAGGCGCGCGAGCTGGGCCGCGATCCGGTGAGCGGCAAGCCGGTCACGGTGCGGATGGGGCGCTTCGGCCCGTTCGTGCAGATCGGCACCAAGGATGACGCGGAAAAGCCGCGCTTTGCCGGACTCCGTCCGGGCCAGAAGATGGATTCCATCCAGCTCGCCGACGCCTTCGAGCTGTTCAAGCTCCCGCGGACGCTGGGCACCACCGCCACGGGCGAGACGGTGCTCACCGCGATCGGCCGCTTCGGCCCCTACGTCAAGTATGGCGCCAAGTACGTCTCGCTGAAGGAAGACGATCCCTACACCATCACCCTCGAGCGCGCACTCGAGGTGATCCAGGCCAAGGCGATCGCCGACGCCAATCGCATCATCCAGAATTTTGCCGACGCGAAGATCCAGGTGCTCAACGGCCGCTACGGACCGTACATCACGGACAGCGCCAAGAATGCGCGGGTGCCCAAGGATCGCGATCCGAAGACCCTGACGCTGGAAGAATGCCAGGCCCTGCTGGCCGCAGCGCCGGCGAAGAATGCGCGCGGCCGATTCGGGCGGCGCGCGCCGGCGAAGGCGGTCGCGACGGCGGCGACGGCGACGACCGCAGCGGCCAGTGAACCGGCGCTCGCTCCCGCAAGAGCGGCGAAAGCGCCGACATCCGCAGCGCCGGCGAAGGCGGGAGCAGGGGCGGCGCTGGCCACCCGCAAGAGCAGGGCACCGGCGGCTGCGCCATCCGCCGCCCGCACCCGGCGCGCGAAGCCGGCGGTGGCCAGGAAGAAGGCAACGCTGAAGAAGACCAGCGGCAGGCGCCGTTAGGGTCTGGCAAAGGGCGCGCGGGCGCCTGCGGGGCGCGGACGTGAAGTATCGTCATGGCTTTCATGCGGGGAACTTTGCCGACGTGCACAAGCACGTCACGCTGCTGTCGCTGATCGCGGCCCTGCAGCGCAAGGACAAGGGTTTCCTGTACCTGGAGACCCACGCCGGGCGTGGACTGTACGATCTGGACAGTGCCGATACGCACCAGGGCGCCGAGTCGCGCCTCGGTATCGGCGTGCTGCGTGGCACTGCCAGCGCGAGCCCGCAGATCGCGGCTTACCTCGCCGCCATCGAGCGCCTCTGTCCGCGCGCGGATGAATCCCTGCTCTATCCGGGCTCCCCACTCCTGGCGGCACAGGCGCTGCGGGGGCAGGATCGCGGCTGGTGCTGTGAAATCCAGGCCGCCGAATGCCGTGCGCTCGAACGCGCGCTGCAGCACTATCCGCGCATGCGTGGCGCGTGCACGGACGGCTACGCCGGCCTCGCCGCACACCTGCCGCCGCCGGAGCGGCGCGCGCTGCTGTTCATCGACCCGCCCTACGAGGAGCAGGACGACGATCTGGTGCGCGCCATCGCCGGCATCGACGATGCGCTGCAGCGGCTAGCGAACGCGGTGATCGCGCTGTGGTATCCCATCAAGGACCAGCCTGAGCTGGCGCCCTGGCTGACGCGCCTGGCAGCCCGGCTGGCGGTCCCCGCACTCGTCGCCGAGCTGTGGCTCCATCCGCGCGATGCACGCATCGGCCTCAACGGCTCCGGACTCCTGATCCTCAACCCGCCCTATCGGCTTGACGCCGAGATGCAGCAGTGGCTTCCTGAGCTGGGCGACGCACTCGGCGCCGCCCGCCAGGGCGGGACGCGGGTGCAATGGATCGCACATGAACAGCATTGATCGGTATGCCGTGATCGGCCACGGCCTGAGCCACAGCCGCTCGCCGCAGATCCACAGCCTGTTTGCGCAGTCGACCGGCCAGTCGATGAGCTACGGGCTCATCGACGTGCCCGCGGCGCAGTTCGCTGCGGCCGCGCGCGATTTCTTTGCCGGCGGCGGCCGTGGACTCAACGTTACGGTCCCCCACAAGGAAGCGGCGCTCACCCTGGCCGGGCCCCTCACGCCCCGCGCCCGGCGCGCGGGCGCGGTCAATACGCTCGCCGCCGGCCCCGGAGCCGACGCCGCGGCGCTGCTCGGCGACAACACCGACGGTGCCGGGCTGGTGCGCGACCTCACGGTCAACCTGGGCTACGCGCTCACCGGTGCGCGCGTGCTGCTGCTGGGCGCAGGCGGCGCCGCGCGCGGCGTGATCGCCCCGCTCCTCCAGGGCGGCGTCGGCGAGCTAAAGATCCAGAATCGCACCCCGGCGCGTGCCCGCCAGCTGGCGCAGGAATTTGCCGACCTGGGCCCCGTCAGCGAGGACGGAGCATCCGGCGAGGCGTTCGAGCTGATCATCAATGCCACTTCCGCGAGCCTGCACGGTGAAGTGCCGCTCATCGCTCCGCAGGCCTGCGGCCCGCGCACGCTCTGCTACGATCTCGCCTACGGCGCCGGCGACACTGCGTTCATGCGCTGGGCCCGCGCCGCCGGCGCGGCCGGTGCGATGATGGGACTGGGGATGCTGGTCGAACAGGCCGCGGAATCCTTCCTGCTGTGGCGCGGCGTGCGCCCGGACACCGCGCCGGTGCTGGCGCAGCTGCGGCAGGGCGCTGCGGCCTGAGCCTCCCCGGTGCAACGGATCTGAAAGCATGAAAACCGAACTCCCGCTCGTCTTCTATCACGCGCCCAACACCCGCTCGACCGGCGTGCTGCTGCTGCTCGAGGAACTGGGCGCGACGTACGCGCTGCAGCCCCTTAACCAGCGGCGCGGCGAGCACAAGGCGCAGGCGTACCTGGACGTCAATCCGCTCGGGAAAGTGCCCGCGATCCGCCACGGTGCAGCGCTCGTGACCGAACAGGTCGCCATCTACATCTACCTTGCCGATCAATTCCCGGCGGCCGGGCTGGCGCCGCCCATCGGCGACCCGCTGCGCGGCCCTTACCTGCGCTGGCTGGCCTTCTACGGCAGCTGCTTCGAGCCGGCGATCATCGATCGGCAGCAGAAGCGCGAGCCGGCGCCCCCGAGCATGTCCCCGTACGGTTCGTTCGAGAGCATGTTCGCGGCGCTTACGGAACAGCTGCGCCAGGGCCATTGCATGCTGGGCGAGCGCTTCTACGCGCTCGACGTGCTGTGGGGCACGGCCTTAAGCTGGATGCTCTCATTCGGGCTGGTGCCCAAGGTGCCCGTGCTCGTGGACTACGCGGCACGCGTCAATGCGCGGCCCGCGATCATCCGCGGACGGGAGAAGGACGCCGCACTCGCGGCCGCGCAATCGGCTCCTTAAGCCCCCCCTGGGCGCTACGGTGCCGGTGCGGGCGGCTCCGCCGGCAGCCCCAGCGCCTCGCGCAGCCCGCCGCGCGCCGCGCGCAGGTCGCCCTGGAATTGCGGGTTCTGGAGCAGGAACGCGGCCGCGACCGTGCCGATCAGGCGGCCAGCCTCCACGTCCGTGGGGAAATGCGCGCCGATGATGATGCGCGATTGGCCATAGGCGCGGCCGCGCGCGAAGAGCGCGGCGCGCTCCTCGGGCACCATCTGCGCCAGTATGATCGCGCAGGCCGCGCCGAAAGCCGCGTGGCCGCTCGGGTAGGAGGTGTAGGCCCAGTCCGTTCCCGCGGTCGCGCCCGCTGCATTGCCCCTGGCGACACCGCCGGGCTGCTCCACTCGAGCACTCACGACGTAGGGGCGCGGCCGGCGCCAAAGAAGCTTCGCCGCGCCGGTGGCCGCCGAGGCCTGCAGGGCGGCGCGCGTGGCAAATTCCAGGGCCACATTGCTCCCTGCACCCGCATGCAGCACGTCGGCGACCCGGGCACAGCTGGGCTGCGCGTCGGCCATGGCACGCTCGATCGTGCCCTCTGCGTGGGAGGCGCGCTGAATGGCAAGCACCGCCTTCAGGTCCTGCCTGGCGGCTGCGCTGCCGCGCGCCGGCGGCGGCGCCAGCAGGGCCACTGAATCGACCTGCCCCGGGCTGAGATAGGGCGCAGCGACTGGCGCCGCAGCGGCCGGCATTGCGGTAGCCGGTGCCGGCGAAACGGCCGAGGGCGACTGCGCGAGGCCGGGTGCGCTGAAGCACAGCCCGAGGCAAACCAGCCATCCGGCATATCGAAAGCCCGCTCGTCGAAGGTTCATGTTCGCCTCCACGCTAAAGATTGGTCGGGTTCTAACCGAGCACATCGGTAACGGTTTATACCGGAGACATAGGTAACACTTTAGCACTGAAGGGGTTTGGGGCGCATTCGACGCGGCCGGACTCGTGATCGAAGAAGCCTAGATCGTAGTGCATGAAGCTGATCAGCC
>JANXYA010000248.1 GCA_025350345.1 Gammaproteobacteria bacterium | reverse complement strand
CTGAGCGTTGCATGAGAAGTGTTGCGGTCGGTCGAAAAGCGTATTTATTCGTAGGTTCCGAGCGAGCCGGTCATGCCGCCGCGATCTACTATTCCCTGGTCGAGTCGTGCAAGGCCAATAAAGTCAACCCGCTTACCTATCTGACATACGTGCTGGCCAATGCTCGCAACAAAGCGCTGACCCTGCCAACACCCGATGAGTTTGCCACGACCATCACCGCGCCCCGTGGCGCGTGCGCTCTTTAACAATCTGGCGTAGGATCGGACGGAAGGGAAGACGCGGATTAACGGACGGGTTCCACCATTTGAGCAGTTGGCCGCAGATTCCTCGGGGTGTACATTGGCGTCGCGTCAAAAACCGGGGAAGGCAACTCCTATGCCAAGAAATATTCTGATACTTGCTTCGCTAGCAGTCATGACGGCGGGCTGTGCTTCAACAGTGCAGAAATCAGACCAAAGCGCGTCTACACCCGTCGGCGCAGGGGCAGGAAAATCCATCGTTCTGAACATGACCGGCAGCACGGTCGCAACAGGGGCCAAGGACTGGAACGATTTCAAGGATCTATGGCGTGATGCCTGCGCGCAGGAGTTTACCGCGGTCGGCGACGTCTTCTCGATGCAAGAGGGCGAACCCAAACTAACCGGAGACACGGGTACTCTAGTCGTAGTCAATGTCGCGGACTATCGCTATGTATCGACTGGCGCTCGCATCATGTTCGGCGTGATGACGGGCAATGCCTTTATCAACGCGCAAGTCATATTTCGCGATCTCAAGAGTGGGGACGTACGAGCGACCAAGACCTATGACACAACGTCGACCACATGGCAGGGCGTCTTTTCAGGTATGACGACTAAGCAAGTGCGTGCGATGTGCCACGAAATCGTCGGCGAGATAGCGCGGTAACTATTGAGCGCACCGTCCAGCGGCAAAGCTGGAGGATCTGGAATCGCGGTTTGCATAGCCGACGGGCCGCCCGGAAGCGGACATGGGCGAGCGGCGGGCTTGGGCAAATAGCGGGCACTCGAGTTGATCGGCGCGCTGTCGAATTGAGCGTCGTGACGACCACCGTCGAGCGTCCAACATTAGCTGGTCGCTACTCGACAATTTAGCAGGCTAAGGGGCCGCATCTCGGGAAAATATTGGGCAATTCTGAGGTACGTTTCGCAGTGTCGTCACGTACGACTTTTCTTGCTAGGTGGATGCGCTGGCCAGATCCCAGGACCATCGCTGTTCAACCCGCCGGTGCAACGCGGCGTGCACAGCGGTGAGAAAGACAAGATCGATTTTAACTATTCTCTGTATCCGAATTGCGAAAGCGAAGGGTCCCCGGAGGTTACGGTTGTCAGGGCGGCGAGCCACGGCACTGTCTCGAGCGCCCCGGGTCAAGACTACCCAAATTTCCCAAAGGATAACGTGCGGTACGTGGGAAGGACTCTTTCACTGTTGAGGTCCGATTCCCAGGCAGCTCTCTCAGGACGGTGGTCTATGTCGTTGAGGTGCGATAGCGGGAGCCTGCGCCTCCCAACACTATTTGCACTTGATATAGATAGCGCGAATTCAGGGACGGTCAGGTCGTTGCGGCTTCTTCGGGGTCTCCGCCGACTCCCCTTCCAGCATTCGCAGCCAGGACTTCACGTCCTCTTCGCCGATCGTGTCGCTGACGTCACGTTCCGCCAGGCGACCCAGCGTCTCGCGGTAACGGCGCGCCTGCGAGCGGGCTCCGAGCAGGTCCAGGGCCGTGCGCCACCAGGGCGTACGCACCAGACGCGCGGCAATCAGTTCGTTCTTGTTCCCCTGGTTCATCGCTAGGTTTGATCAGCTGGGGCGGGCGAAGTTCAGGCCCAGAGTAGCGCACTGACCGACGCATGGCAGCTACATTTGACATCTGGCGCAACCTAGGCCACGACCCAGCACAGCAGCCACACCTCGTAGCCGACCAGCGACAGATACAGGAGCGCGGTCGCGACCAGTACCGGGCCGGCGATGTACCGGCTGAACACCGGTACCCGCGCCAGTACCACAAGGGCCGCCACACCCCAGGCCGTCAGCGCGAGCTTGACGAGGGCGAATTCGCGTCCATCGCCATTGACGAAGATCCGCATCAGGGGATTGATCTCGATGGCGCCGTGATCGAGGAGTACGAGCGTCAGAAAGGTATCGACCAGGGAGAGGATGAGGACCAGGACGGCCGCGGCAAACCACTGCGGCGCGTGCCAGTCCACATAGCCCAGGCTCCCGCGCTCCCCGCGTCGCAGATTGCGGCGGCGGGCTCGCCAGGCACCTGCCAACAGGGCCTGCCATGGGCGGGACCGCCGGTCGGCGCCGGCACGGCGCTCCCCGTCTACGCCTTCAAGGACAGCGGGAGTATCTGACACGAAAAGCCCGGGCCGACAGACTCAGCCGGCGGCGGCTTGTTCGGGATGGGATTCGAAATTCTCGAGCGCCGCGGGGATGCTGGCCACGAACCCCTGGATGAAATCAACGCTCAGGGCGCGCATCAGGGCCAGCACTTCTTCGCACTCCACCTGCTTGGCGACCACGTGCACTCCGGCAACGCGTGCAGCCTGGGCAATGGCCGCGACCCGGGCCTGCCGGCCCCGATCAGTCAGCAGATCCTTCGTGAGCCGGGCATCGAGCTTGACCAGGCGCACGCCGGGCTGGAGCAGCAGGTCGATGCCCGCCTCGCTCAGCGAGTAGTTGTCGATCACCACGCCCGCGCCCGCTTTGTCGAGTTGCGCAGCGAACTTTGCGAACTGCCGTGCATCGCGCAGGCAGGACTCATGCTGCGCCTCGAAGACCAGCAAGCCGGGAGGCAGTTTGGCTGCGGCGATCGATTCGGCCGCGAAGTCGGGAAACTTCCGATCATGCATCGATCCGGCGGTGAGATTGACCGAGAACTGGCTTGGCTCGCCCGACCAGATCTCCTTGTGTTTGGCCAGCCAGCTCACCAGTTCGCCCAGCACCCGCCGATCGAGCACTGCACCCAGCCCGTGCGCCTCGGCACTGCGTATCAGCTCCTGCGGGGCCACGCTCGAGTCCGGCTGCGCCGCATCGCGCATCAGGATCTCGTGGCGGCGGATGCGGATTCCGGACTGGATCGGCGTCAGGCTCTGGCTGTGCAGCTCGAGCTCCAGGGACCGGATCCGCGCCGCCACCTGTTTGGCATCGCCCGCATCGATGGCACCGCTCTCGAGCAGCGCCACGACTTGCGAGGAGGCGATTTCCTCGCTGGACGCGGACAGCTCCGGCGGTGGCGGCTGGACGCCACTGGCCAGCGTGATGCCCCATTCGCGCACCGCGCGCACCACGGGCACGGGCAGATCCGCCGCCTCGGTGCCGTTGCCTTTCAGCCAGCGATCATCGACCACCAGCATCGCGAATCCCAGGAACTCATCGGCGTCATTCCCGGTGCGCAGCAATACGGCCGTGCGATCGCGCTGGAGCGGATGATTGACCCGGACCGGCGCACCCGGACCGACAAAACTGTCCAGCGCGACGCGCATCGCTTCGCGTTCGGGCGGACCGAGCACCTCGCCGCGGTGCCAGTGAATCCGGCCTGCCGCATCATGCAGGGACACCCACTTGGCCCACAGGAGCGGCAGCGCGGCGACGATCCGCTGGCCGCAGGTTCCGGCTTGCATGGGCCGGCGCACCGGGCGCGGCGTGGGGATGGCGGCAGGCAGGGGCATGGAAGGGAAATTAACGCGCCGCGGCCCACCCGGTCTGTGATCCGGGTCTACAGATGGTCAGGAAAGCGGGCTGCCGAGGCTGAAAAACAGCCGTTATTGCCACTCGAAGCGGTTCTGGGCCTGGTTTTTGCGCACCCTGGCAGCCGGAAACACCGTCCCGTTGGCCACCACATAGACCCCCGGCGGGCACAGCTGGACGGCGCCAAAGGCCAGCCCCAGGTTGAATGTGGCATCGCTGTCGCTGAAGCGCCCGGGCTGCAGCGCCCCGGTCAGCACGATGGTCTTACCGGCAATCCCGGCCAGCTCGCGAGCCGTGTCCACGATGGTGTCGGTGCCGTGGGTGATCAGG
>JANXYA010000350.1 GCA_025350345.1 Gammaproteobacteria bacterium | reverse complement strand
GCTCCTGTTATCTTGGTACCAATGTACTATGATACATGAGGAGCGGAAATCGCGCCAGGCAGGAGTGGTGCAGGTGGCCACCGGGCAGCTGCTGCGAGAGGTGCGCGCCTGCACGCTGTGCCGGGAGCAGCTGCCGCTAGGGCCCAGGCCGGTGTTTCAGTTCCATCCGCGGGCGCGGATTCTCATCGCCGGCCAGGCGCCCGGCCGCAGGGTGCACGAGCGTGGCGTACCCTTCCAGGACGCGAGCGGCGAGCGCCTGCGCGACTGGCTGGGGATCGATGCCAGGGTGTTTTACGACCCGCAGCGCATCGCCCTGCTGCCGATGGGGTTTTGCTACCCGGGCACCGGGGCCTCCGGGGACCTGCCGCCCCGCCCGGAATGTGCTGCCGCGTGGCGGGTTAAGCTGCTGGCGAGGCTCCTCGACGTGCGCCTGACGCTGCCTGTCGGGCGCTACGCTCTCGCCTGGCACCTGGGAAATTCCGCACGACCTACGCTGACCGAAACTGTGCTCGCCTGGCGGGAGTACTGGCCCAGGCTCCTGCCGTTGCCGCATCCGAGCCCGCGCAACAACATCTGGCTGAAAAGAAACCCATGGTTCGAGCGGGAGCTGCTGCCTGAATTGCGCGGGCGCGTCCGAGAGCTCCTCGATCAGGCGCCGCGAACTGCCGGGTGATTCTCGTCCACGCCTGCACAGGCCCGATCGGGCCCTCTCACGCGAGGCGCGGCCGGAGGTTCCTGACGTCCCGAGACGACACCGCGCCCAGCAATCGATCATTCTCATCCGTGATGGGCAACGCCCGGAAGTTGTAGCGCTCGAACAGCATCACTGCGTCCCGCAGGCTCGCGTCCTTCGGCAGCGCAATCACGTGCTCCGTCATGATGTCCCCCAGCGTCTGACCCGGCTCCGCACCGACGATGTCCCGCAGATCGACCACACCCTTCAGCGTGTCGGCGTCGTCGGTGATGTAGATGTATGTCACGACGTTCTTGCCGGTCGCCAGCTCGCGATACCGGTCGAGCACTTCGTCGGCCTGGGTCGTTGCCGGCAACTTGATGAGCTCGAGCGAGGCGTACAGGAGTATCTGCTCAGTGTGCTCGCCGATGATGTGCTCGACCTTGGAGGATATGTCCCGGTCGATCAGCTTCAGGATCGCACCCGCCTCGTCGCGTGGGAGTATCGCGAGGATGTCTGCCGCCTGAGCCGGGCTCATTTCATTGATCAACACGGCCGCCCGTTCCTTCTCGATCGCGCGGATCAGCTCCCGCTGCACGCGCGGCTCCACTTCCTCCAGCGTCTCCGAAGCCTGTTCGGCATCCAGCGCATTGAACAAGGCAACGCGCTGTCCACCCTCGAGCTCCTCCAGGATGTCGGCCAGGTCCACCGGATGTATCTCGCTGAGGCCTGCCTTCGGCACCTTGAGCTTGATGTTGCCGGCAAAACTGCCCAGTTGCTCGGGCAGCGACTGGACGTAGAGCCAGGACACCCGCGCCTCCTTGTTGCGACTGGTGAGCAGTCTTGCCAGCTTGCGCAGGCCCAGGCGACGCAATGCCCGGTAGTGACTGAAGTCGACCTCGGTCGCATGCAGCTTGCCGCCCTGGAAGGCGAGCTTGACGTCGTAGACGATCTCGACCTCGTGGTCGTCCATGTCCAGGATCTTCTTGTCCAGTATGTGATCGTGCAGCAGGATCAATTGTTCCTGCGGCGCCCGCTCATATTGCTTCGTCGCCTCGGTGTCGATGTCGAGCACCACTTCATTGTTCGAGATGAGCAGCACCTTGTCCCAGGGAACTGTCAGAGATGGATGGCCAAACGGCCGGGAGATGACCATGTGCGTGACTTCAGGAAGCTTGCTGGTTTCAACGATGGCGAGGTCGCTGACGCGCCCGATGCGCCGCTTCTTCACGAATACCCGCCGGCCGAGAATCTCGCTCAGAAAGAATTCCTGTTCGAGTACGGTGACCATGGCCTATCCCTGCGTCACGATCTGAACGAACTTGTAAATCATCAGGGCCACCAGGGCCACCAGGTACACCCTGAGCACGAGCAGGGAGAGGCGCACGGCGCCCGACATCTCGATGCGCGGCTCCCGATAGAGCGTGTTGATCGCGCCGATCTTTGCGAGCAGGTTGCGGATGGGGCCCATGCTTTGGTACTCGGTTAGTTGAACAGATTGGGGAACAGCACGGAGATGCCGTACAGCGTCGACAGGATGATGATCGAAACGACGATGAATCCGCCGATGAGATTCTGGGCGCGGGTGTTGCGGCGCTCGCCCATCGTGGCACGGTCATTCAGCAGCAGGATCAGGAACACCAGCGCGGCCGGCAACAGGGTCACTGCGATCACCTGCACGAACAGGGTGATCAGGACCAGGGGCGCCTTCGGGATCAGGACCACGAGGCCGGAAGTGATGAGCATTGCGAAGTAAGTCGCGTAGAACCATGGCGCCTGGCGGATCTTGGTGTTGAGCGAGTGCGCCCAGCCGAAAATCTCCCCGAAGGCCCAGGAACTGGCCAGCGAGATGCAGATCGCGCCCAGCAGGCCGGCGTCGAACAGGCCAATGGCCAGGAAGGTCCCGACGTACCGGTCGGTCTTCATCAGTTCGTGAGCAGCCTGGGCGGCGCTGTCGATGTCGATTCCCGGCAGCACGGTCCCGGTCACGATGACGATGAATATCGCGACGACTACGGTAATGATGGAGCCGAGCAGGGTGTCAAAGCGACCCCAGGGGATGTCCTTTTCGAGCATCCCTTTGTCGACCACGGCACTTTGCTGGAAAAACAGCATCCACGGGGCGATCGTGGTGCCGATGTTGGCCATCAGGAAGAAGAATAACTGGCCGTTGAACCCGCCGGCGAAGTTTGGAATCAGTCCCTGATGCAGCACGTCCCGGACATTCGGATGGACCATGAAGGCACCCGGGATGTAGACCAGATTCAGCGCGCAGAACAGGAGCGCCAGCTTCTCAAACGTCCAATACCGGCCATTGAGGACGATGACGGCCATCAGCAGAATGACGCCGATGACGGTGATCCACGCGGGCACCCCAAAGATGGCAAACGCCGCCGTCATGCCGACGAATTCGGTGACCAGCGTGAGCCAGTCCACGATCAGCAGGTCCAGCAGCGAGAACCAGCCCCAGAATGCACCGAAGCCGTCGAAGATGGCTTCGGCGTGACCGCGCTTGGTGACGGCACCGAGCCGCACCGTCATCTCCTGGACGTAATAGGCCACCGGGATCAGCAGGAGCAGGAACCAGATCAGGTGGTAGCCATACTTCGCACCCGTCGCCGCATAGGTCGTGATTCCGCCGGCGTCATTGTCGGCGACCATGACGACCATGCCCGGGCCCGCGATGACCAGGTACAACCCAACCGCTTTCCAGGCCTTGCGCAGGGGATAATAAAGTTTCGCAAAATAATTCAAGGTCGGACCTCGGCTCTGCCAGTCATTCGAGGTTACCCGGCAACAGCCTCAATTCGCCACCACATTGTCTGGTCATGGCCATTAGAACTGAGCATGCGCCCGTAAGGCCAGTACCGACACCGGCCCGCGATCGGAGTTGTAGGCAGGATTGACGACATACTGGTAATCCAGCGTCACCTGCGCCCAGGCTGCCACGCTGAATTCATAATAGCTTTCCAGGATCTGTTCCGGTCCCGGGTGAGGCAGCCGCCCATCACCCACGAGGATACCGAGGCCGCCCGCGTTCAGGTAGCGCTCACGCGCGGCAGAGACTTCGTTGACGATGGTCGCGAGACCCGCCGTATCGTCGCTGCGGCCCCAACGACGGCCTTTGAGCGACAGGCCCATCGAAAGCGACTGGTCGACATCCGTGAACTCGTAGGCCTCGACATTGCCGCCGGCCTTGCCGGCGCGCGCAAACATCCCCACATCAGCGCTCAGCTGCTGCGCCAGATTCACGCTGACGCCGGTTCTATCCCGGTAACGGCGCACGGAAATCAGGACATTCGCCAGGCTCTCGCCGGTGCTGCGAGCGGTACTGACCACCTCGTCAAGCAGGGCCATGCGACCGCGGCTGTCGAAGAACGTCAGGAGCACCTTGCCGGGCAGTCCCGCCAGCTCGTGTCGCCGTTCAACCTCGCCAACCCACTGAAACTCGTGAAAACCCGGCTCGAGCGTTTCGCTGTTCGGTACGTTTGAAAGGTCGAATACGCCGGCACGTGCGGTCCACGCCCCCCGGTACCATTCGGCGGCCGCACCCGCCGTAAAACCCCAGGCGTCCGCGGCATAGTCGAAAGTGCCGACATCGACGGCGGTCCAGTTCATGAAGTCACCGCGCGGATCGTGCGCATACGGATTGGCATCGAAGATATCGGTGACGCCAAATTTGCCCACGGTGAATACCCAGCGATTGGCGCCCTGGGAACCGTCGAATTGATTTGCGAGGGCATCGAGCTTCTGGCGCTCGCCGCCCATATCGAGGCTCTGTCGCAAGAACAGCCGGGGCAGCCTCCAATAGAGGTGGCTGCGGCCGACCCTGTAGGACTCGCCGCTCGGAAAGCCGGCGAGACCGACCGTATTGTCGAGACCGAAGCCCTGGTCAGTTTCAGGATTGATCCACGCCTCGGCCCCCGGCCAGAGGCGAGCACCTAGATACAGCGTCAAATCAAACGTTTCTGCCGCGTGCCGCGGCGAGAGGCTGTTGGGGCCCTGATAGGGCGCGTGGAAGGGACCTGTCCCCTGCTCCGTGAACGTGGCTTGATAGTGGACGGCGAAGCGTTCGCTGCCGCTTCTCCATGAGGCATCAGCCGCGGGTGCATCTCCCGCTGGCGGCGCAGCTGTCGGCGCCGGCATGTCGGGCGGATCGGCCGACAGCTGTTGGGAAAATCCGGGTGCGGCCACGGCAATCCACAGTGCGACAGTGGCACCCAGGCGCGGAAGCCCCAGCAGGCCGGGACCAGCCCGACCCCGCTCCAGCACGTCGCAGCCGCCCGACTCCACTCGGACCGCGGCGGTGCGGGTTGTTGCCTTAAGGTCAAGCACGGATCGCCCACCGCGCCTCGAGACGGCCGGTCCGATCATCGACCTGCCAGCGGCATCGAGGAACCTGGGACAGTCCCAGTTCGTTAGAGAGGCCCTGGGTGTTGCCCGAATCATGGACACCAGCCCGGGTGCAATGTGCAGCTGCGACGGGACCCGGTCCGATGACTCGGTCACCGATAAACGCTCGCGCAACAGGCTGGCGAGACCATGCCGGCGACAGTTCCGTCAACACACCGTGTCTGACCCGTTGCAGTTCCATGACACCCTCCAATCCGCTCCAGTTCACCAAGACTCACGCCCCACGCCCGCCCAGCCGCGGGTCCGCGACCCGGCGCCAAGCGATGGCAACGTCCTAGACGATAGCCGCCGTTTGTGTCCGATTAGTTGAGGGGCTGGGTGAAAGGCCGGATCAGACCAGGCAGTCTGAATTCCCGTGCGCGTCCCGCTCTCGGCGGGATGGCGCCCCGGCGGTGCGGGGCGTTATCGGGCCGGGAGTCCGCTGCGGCAAACGCAGCGCCAATCGCCTCTACTACTGCTGCCGTCCAAAGCAGGACGCCTCCAGGGCAATACGACTGTTCACGACTTTAAGCCCATTCCTGTATCCTGTCTAGGGGGATAGGATTATTCATCGCGAGGTAAGGGACCATGCACGCATTTCCGGACATCGCCAATCGACTGAAGCGTGCCCAGGGCCATCTGGCCTCTGTGATCGAGATGCTGGAGTCGGGCCGCGAGTGCATGGAGCTTGCGCAGCAATTGCATGCCGTGGAAAAGGCCATTGGCAATGCCAAGAAGGAGTTGATCAAGGATCACCTCGACCATTGCCTGGAGGAGACCTCTCAGGCGATGCCGCGCGAGGTCAGGGCGCTGATCAAGGAATTTCAGGGCGTCACGAAATACCTTTAGCCGGTGGCACCCCCTTTTGGATCCATGGCCTGATGGCGCCGACCGCAGTCGTGTCTTTGCATCGACTCGGATACTGAACCCGCATGCAAGTCGGGGCGGAAACGCCGCTGTCGCACCTGCACGCGGCTGCCGGCAGTCCGCACTGATGCCCCGGTCAACGTGGGCGCAAAGCCAACGTGCTACGGCTGAACGCGAATGCCCGGGCGGTCGGTGCTGGCGCATTGGAAGGGCAAGCATGAGCGCTTCGTGTCTGCATTTAGGGGCCGGGCGCCGCCAGGGCTTCAGGTTCTACGATCTCGGGCAGAGGCGCCCCGGCCAGAAACCAGCCAAGCGATAAGCGGCTCCGCGAAGAGGCGCGCAAGTCGTTGACTTGGTGGCTAGGGTGAGACTCGAACTCACGACCTCGGCATTATGAGCGGCATCTACGGTGCTGGGTAAGTCAATTCAATGACTTGTCGCGGGGCGTCCGTTGCTGATCGCCCAATAGAGCACTAGCGGTCGCCACGAGATCACGCGATGGTCACGCGAGTTCAATCGCCACCCACGGTCGCCAACCGCCAGGAGTTGTGTGGCATGCGGGCGCGGACTGCGCGGCTACAATCCCGCCCCGCACGGGCCATCGGAGTATTCTGTCACGGTCAAAGTACATGCCGGGCGCTGCCCCGGCCGCCAGCATGCGGTGCAACCAATCGCGCACGATCCAATCCGGTGCCAATGGCTATACTGATAAATCCTGGCTCGCGGATCACTCAGGGCTAGAGAGGGCTTCGCAATGACTCGCGTACTTATCGCCGATGATCACGCCGTCGTACGTGCCGGAATTCGCCAGTTCCTCGAAGCCGACAGCAGCATTCGCGACATTGGCGAGGCGGCGAGCGGCCGTGAAACCCTCGAGCAGTTGCGCCTGGGTACCTGGAACCTGTTGCTGCTCGATATAAGCATGCCCGATAGAAGCGGACTGGACGTGCTGCGGCAGGTGCGCTCCACTCACCCTGACACGCGCGTCCTGGTGCTGAGCGGATTCCCGGAGCGCCAGTATGCCGTGAACGTCCTGCGTGCCGGTGCGAGCGGTTTCCTCTCCAAAGACAGTGCAGCGGGAGAGCTTCTGCGGGCGGTCAGGACGGTGCTGGAC
>JANXYA010000339.1 GCA_025350345.1 Gammaproteobacteria bacterium | reverse complement strand
GGTCAAACAGCGCCGGCGCGATCGCGAGAAATCCGGCCGCCGCATACCGCTCGACCACGGAGCGGATGTGGGCGTTGACGCCGAAGATCTCCTGCAACACCACCACCGCAGCGCGGGGCGTGCCGGCGGTGCGCGCCAGGTAGGCCGAGAATTCATGCCCGTCGCGCGCCATGAGTGTTTCCCAGCGACCGGTGGACATGGGCAGCCCCGCTAGTTGCCGAGCCAGGCGTCGGCCTCGATCTCGACCAGCATTTCCGGCGCAATCAGCCGGCTGACTTCCACCATGCTGGTGGCCGGCCGGATCGCACCGAATACCGTGCCGTGCGCCCGGCCGATCACTTCCCAGTCGGCAATGTTGACCACGTAAATGCGGGTGCGCACCACTTGCGCCAGCGTGGCACCGGCGCGCTCCAGCGCCGCGCCGATGTTGCGCAGCGTCTGCTCGGTCTGCGCCCCGGCGTCATTGCAGCCGACGATCCGGCCGTCCGCCCCGGTGGCCGTGGTGCCGGAGACATGCACGTAGTCACCCACGCGCACCGCGCGCGAGTAGCCGACGATCGGCTCCCAGGCCGCGCCCGAGGAAAAATTCTGTCGCGGCATCAGTCGCGCTCGACAATGGCAGTGACGCCCATGCCGCCGGCCGTGCACACCGAGATCAGCCCCCGGCTGGCCCGCGCATCGTTGGCGAGGAGCTTGGCGAGTGCGGCAAGGATCCGCCCGCCGGTGGCGGCAAAGGGATGGCCGAGCGCCACGCTCCCGCCCTTCACGTTGATCTTGGCCGGATCAACGCTGCCCAGCGCCGCGCTGCGCCCGAGCCGTTCGCGGCAGAACTCGGGGGATTCCCAGGCCTTCAGCGTGCACAGCATCTGCGCGGCGAAGGCCTCGTGCAGTTCGTAATAGTCGAAATCCTGGAGCGCGAGCTGCGTGTCGCTGAGCATGGCCGAGGCCGCGTAGGCCGGCGCCATCAGCAGTCCCTCGTGACCGGAGGCAAAGTC
Organism: Gammaproteobacteria bacterium; assembly: GCA_025350345.1. Classification (GTDB taxonomy): domain Bacteria; phylum Pseudomonadota; class Gammaproteobacteria; order Steroidobacterales; family Steroidobacteraceae; genus FEN-1191. The sequence continues at coordinate 4,217 of JANXYA010000339.1, read as the reverse complement.
GACGGCCCAGGTCTTGCCGGCCCGCAGGTACGCCAGGACCGGCAAGGATCGCGCGCGTGCCCACTCTTCGGACGCGAGCAGCACGGCGGCTGCCCCGTCGGTCAGCGGCGTGCTGTTGCCGGCGGTCATCGTCCCCTTGCCGTCGGTGCGAAACACCGGACGGAGCGTTGCGAGTTTTTCCACCGTCGTATCCGGCCGCACGTTGTTGTCGCGCTGCAGGCCGTTGTGCGGCACGACCAGGTCGGCGTAGAAGCCTTCCTTCCAGGCCGCCGCCGCCTTCAGGTGGCTCTCGCAGGCCGAACGGTCCTGTGCGGCGCGGGAAATATTCCAGGTGCTGACCATCAGCTCGCAGGCCTGCCCCATCGACAATCCGGTGCGCGGCTCGATGACACCCGGCAGGACCGGCTTGAGGTCGCGCGGCCGCAGCCCGAACCAGGGCGCGAGGCGCGCACCGAAGCTGCGGCCCCGGAAACTCTTGAGCAGGATCTTCCGGTACGAATCCGCAAACACGACCGGCGGATCGCTGACCGTGTCGACACCGCACCCGATGCCCGCATCGATCTGTCCCAGGGCGATCTTGTTGGCGATGAGGATCGCGGCTTCGAGGCCGGTCCCGCAGGCGCGCTGGATGTCCAGCCCCGGAGTCTGCGGATCGAGCTCGGTGGACATCAGCGATTCGCGCACCAGGTTGAAATCCCTGGAATGCTTGATGACCGCGCCGCCGATCACATCGCCCAGGCGCTCCCCGCGCAGGCGGTAACGCTCGACCAGGCCGCGCAGTGCGCCGGTGAGCAGGTCCTGGTTGCTCTGGCCCGCATAGGCACCGTGGGAGCGCGCGAAGGGGATGCGGATGCCGCCGACGATGGCGACACGCCGGGGAGCAGTACCGATGAGCATGGTGGCCTCCTGCCGAGAGTGCGCCCGCGCCGGGCGCGGTGCAGGTCGCGTAGGATGCCAGCTTGCGGCCGGTTCTGCACGGGGCCCGCTGGCCTCCCAAGCCTCTCGGGCCGCTCCGGTCCCTGAAGGCCTTGAGGCGGCGGATTGCCGAAGCGATGCGCTGCCGGGCAAGATGCCTTACGCCCGGCGGGTCGGAGCTGTGGGCGAGTGAATGGGCTGCCATGAAGCTTAAGGAGTCAAGGGGATGGCGCGTGCGGCAGTAGACCGCGTCTTTGAGCGACGCCTCGCCGCGCTGGTCAACAGCCGCGAGCGCGGCGCGCTGGCCGGTGGCCGCCGCGGCCTGGAGCGCGAGGGGCTGCGCGTCACGCCCGCGGGGCGCATCTCGGCGGGCCCCCATCCGCGCGCGCTGGGCTCGGCGCTGTGCAACCCGCACATCACCACGGATTTCTCCGAGGCGCTGCTCGAGCTGGTCTCCCCGACGTTCACGGACAATGCCTCGCTGGTGAAATACCTCGGCGACCTGCACCACTTCGTCGCCCGCTTCCTGGGCGAGGAGCTGTTGTGGGCGGCCTCGATGCCCGGGGAAATCGCCGGGGATGACGAGGTGCCGATCGCGCGCTATGGGCGTTCGCACCGCGGGCAGTTCAAGGAAGTGTACCGGCGGGGACTCCGGACCCGCTATGGCGCGATGATGCAGGCGATCGCCGGCGCGCACTACAACTATTCCTTTCCCGAAAGGTTCTGGCCACTGTGGGCGGAGCTGCTGGAGGCGCGGCAGGCGGACACCGATTTCATCTCGGCGCGCTATTTCGACCTGCTGCGCAACTACCGGCGCCACGGCTGGCTGGCGCTCTACCTGTTCGGCGTCTCCCCGGCGATGTGCGCGAGCTTCATGCAGGGGCGGAGCGATGCGGAGTTGCGGCCGCTGGGGCCCGCGACGCTGCACCTGCCGCACGCGACGTCGCTCCGCATGAGCGACCTGGGTTACCGCAATCGCAACCAGGCGGCGGTCGGCGTCTCGGTCAACGCGCTCAGTGAGTATCTGCGCGATATCAGCAGCGCGACACACACCGTGCATCCGCCCTTCGCGGCACTGGGCGTCCGCGTGGCCGGCGAGTACCGGCAGCTCAACGCCAACATCCTGCAGATCGAGAACGAGTACTACAGCAACATCCGGCCGAAGCGGGCGCCGCGCACGCTCGAGAGCACTGGACGTGCGCTCGCCCGCGCGGGCGTTGAGTACGTGGAATTTCGCGCGCTGGACCTGTGCGTGTTCGAGCCGATCGGCATCTGCGCCGACGAGATGCACTTTATGGAGGCCTTCGCGGCGCTGTGCCTGCTGCGCGGCAGCGAACCGCTCGGCGCCTCCGAGCAGGAGCAGCTGGAGCGCAATCACCTGCTGGTGGCACGGCGCGGGCGCGAGCCGAGGCTGGAGCTGGAAGGCGCGGGCCGCGCGGTACCGCTCAGGGACTGGGCGGCATCGCTCCTCGATGAGCTCGCGGGGGTCTGCGAGCTCCTGGACGCGGGTGCGGCGGCGCGGCCCTACAGCCACATGCTGCTGCGCCAGCGCGACAAGCTGGCCGACGCGGCGCTCACGCCCTCGGCACGAGTGCTGCGCGAGCTGCACGGCGCGGGCGTCGGTCACGCCGAATACACGCGCACCCTCTCCGGCCAACACCGCGCGCGCTTGCTCGAGCCGGCCGGGCACGATCCGCTCTCACTCGCGACCTTCTCGGCCGAGGCGGCCGAATCGCTCCTGGAGCAGGAGCGCCTGGAAGCGGCGGATCGCGGCAGCTTCGAGGACTACCTGGCGCGTGCCCTGGGCCCGGGATTTGCATGAGAGCTGCCCCATGAGCCCGCCGTTCCGCCGGATACTGATCGCCAATCGCGGCGAGATTGCCATTCGCGTCATGCGCGCCGCCAACGAGCTGGGCGCCGCCACCGTGGCGATCTACTCGCAGGAAGACCGCGTCTCCCTGCATCGCACCAAGGCCGACGAGGCCTACCTGGTCGGGGAGGGCAAGGGAGCGCTCCAGGCCTACCTCGATGTCGAGGAAATCATCGCAATCGCCCTGCAGGCCCGGGCGGAGGCGATCCACCCCGGCTACGGGTTCCTGTCCGAGAGCCCCGATTTTGCCGAAGCCTGCGCGCGCGCCGGCCTCGTGTTCATCGGCCCGGAGCCCGCGACCATGCGCACCCTCGGCAACAAGCTGAGTGCGCGCGATCTCGCCTCCGCCGCCGGCGTGCCGGTGATGCCGGCGAGCCCGCCCCTGCCACAGGACCTGCGCCAGTGCGTGCAGCTGGCCGCATCCGTGGGTTTCCCGGTGATGCTCAAGGCCAGCTGGGGCGGCGGTGGACGCGGCATGCGCATCGTCGAGAGCGAGGCGCAGCTCGCCGAAGCGCTGCCGCTGGCGCGGGCCGAAGCCGCGGCGGCATTCGGGAACGATGAGGTCTACCTGGAGAAGCTGGTGCGGCGTGCGCGGCACATCGAGGTGCAGATCCTGGGCGACCGCCACGGCGGCCTGGTGCACTTGTACGAGCGCGATTGCACGGTGCAGCGCCGCAACCAGAAGGTGGTCGAGCGCGCGCCCGCCGCTTTCCTGAGCGAGGCGCAGCGCACGCAGCTGTGCGCGGCCGCGCTGCGCATCGGCCACGCCGCCCGCTATTGCAATGCCGGGACCGTCGAATTCCTGCAGGACGCCGACAGCGGCAAGTTCTATTTCATCGAGGTCAATCCGCGCATCCAGGTCGAGCACACCGTCACCGAGATGGTCACCGGGATCGACCTGGTCAAGGCGCAGATCCGCATCGCCGCCGGGGCGCGTATCGGCGAGGCCGCGAGCGGCGTGCCGCGCCAGGAAGACATCCGCCTGGGTGCGCATGCCCTGCAGTGCCGCGTGACCACCGAGGATCCGGAAAATAATTTCGTGCCCGACTATGGCCGGCTCACCGCCTACCGGAGCCCGGCCGGCTTTGGCGTGCGGCTCGATGCCGGCACCGCCTACGCCGGGGCGGTGATCACGCGTTCCTACGATTCGCTCCTGGTGAAGGTCACGACCTGGGCCCCGACACCGGAGGAGGCGATCGCGCGCATGCACCGCGCCCTGTGGGAGTTTCGCATCCGGGGTGTCGTTACGAACCTGCGCTTTCTCGATATGGTGATCACGCACCCGAAGTTCGTGCACGCCGAATACACCACGCGCTTCATCGACGAGACGCCGGAACTGTTCGTGGCTCCCGCGCGCCGCGATCGCGCCACGCGCCTCCTGAGCTTCCTGGCCGAAACCGTGGTCAACGGCAACCCGGCGGTGCGCGGCCGG
>JANXYA010000330.1 GCA_025350345.1 Gammaproteobacteria bacterium | reverse complement strand
AATGCCGTTTGGATACACCTCGTGGGTGTTCAGGCCCTCGGGCTCGAGGAAGATCTGGTGCGAATTGCGGTCGGCAAAGCGATGCACCTTGTCCTCGACGGAGGGGCAGTAGCGCGGCCCCGTACCCTCGATCCGCCCCGTGAACATCGGCGAGCGGTCGAAGGCCGCGCGGATGATCCCGTGTGTACGCTCATTAGTATGAGTTATGTGACAATCAATCTGTCTGGGGTGTTCATTGGCTCGTCCAAGGAACGAAAACACCGGCAGCGGCGCATCGCTGGGCTGGGCCACCAACTGCGAATAATCGATCGTCCGGCCATCAATCCGTGGCGGCGTCCCGGTCTTCAACCGCCCCACCCGCGGCATGCGTTCGCGCAAGCGCGCGGCCAGCGCGTTTGAGGGCGGATCGCCCGCGCGGCCGCCAGCGTGCTGCTCGAGTCCGACGTGGATGCGCCCACCCAGGAAGGTGCCCACGGTGAGCACGACGGCACGCGCCTCGAAGCGCACGCCCGTGACGCTGAGCACGCCGCGCACGGCATCGCCCTCGAGCAGCAGATCGCTCGCTTCCTGCTGGAAGAGGCTCAAGCCCGGCTGCTTCTCCAGCAGGCTCCGCATCGCCTGCTTGTAGAGCACCCGATCCGCCTGCGCGCGCGTCGCCCGCACCGCCGGACCCTTGCTCGCATTGAGGGTGCGGAACTGGATGCCGGCGCGATCGGCCGCCCGCGCCATCGCGCCGCCGAGCGCATCGATCTCACGCACCAGGTGGCCCTTGCCGATGCCCCCGATCGCCGGATTGCAGCTCATCGCACCGAGCTGCTCGAGGTTCTGCGTCAGCAGGAGCGTGCGCGCGCCCGCGCGCGCCGCGGCCAGCGCCGCCTCGCAGCCGGCGTGCCCGCCGCCGATGACGATGACATCGAATCGATCCGCGTGATCCATGGCGGCAATTCTACCGCGATCCTGCGGTGTGCAGCCTTAAGGCCACGCGCGGCGGCTTGCCGCCAGCCGCCGGATTCCGTGTGTCTGCGGCTGGCAATCAGGCGTTACATGTAACGCGTTACATGTAACGGGTGCTGCAGAAAGCGAGGGGCCCACGCCAGGCCGGCAGGGCCGCGGGGCCCGCGAGAGAACCGTCTTAGTTCTTAGCCAGTATCTTGAGCACGGCGGTGCGGGCACTGGAGGCGTGGATGGGCAGGGCCAGCACGTCGCCCGGGCGTGCCCAGGCGAGGGCATATTGCACGGCGTCGAGCTCGCTGGTGCGCATCGGCAACGCCGCTGCGGGCAGCCCCAGGCGGAGCAGTTCGGTGCGGATGATGAGCGGCACATCGCCGATCGGACGGCCGCGCAGATGCGCCTCGTCTTCCTTGATGACGATCAACTCGGGCCTGAACTCCGCCGCGACGCGCGCCAGCGCCCGCACGTCTTCATCCTGGCGGTTGCCGGCGTGGCCGAGCACCACGCCCAATCGCCCCTGCGGCGTGCGCATGGTCGAGGCGACCTGGAGGAAACCGCGCAGGCCATCGGGATTGTGGGCGTAGTCGAGCAGGACGCGCACGCCGCCGGCCTCAAAGCGCATCATCCGGCCCGGATTGTCCTCGAGCGCGGCGCCAAAGCGCGCGTACACGTTCGCGATCCGCGCCGGCGCCACGCCGAGCGCGGCGGCGGCGAGGGCCGCGCCGGCGAGGTTGGCGATGTTGTAGCCGGCCTTGCCCTCGATGGTCAGCGGCATGGCCGCCACGGCGCCCAGATCATGCACTCGACCGGCCTCGTGCCGTTCACCGCCTTCGTGCCGCCCGGCGCCACTGAGCAGTAGATTGCCCGCGCGCACCCCGCAGGTCGGCCCGCCACGCGCGCGCTGCGCCTGGAGCGCCGCGCAGTCGAAATCGAGCGCAAACCACGCCAGCGGCAGTGCCCTGCCAAAGCGACGCGCGAGCCCTTCCGCCTTGGCGCGCAACACCGCATCCTCGGCGTTCAGCACCAGCAACCCATCCCCGGGCAGCACGGCGGCGATCGAAAGCTTGGTGTCGGCGAGCCCCTCCAGGTCATCGATCCCGTATTCGCCGAAATGATCGGCGCTGATGTTGGTGACGAGCACGACCCGCGCCCTCCTGACCGCCACGCCGCGCCGCAGAATGCCGCCGCGCGCCACCTCGAGGATCGCTGCCTCGGTACGCGGCTCGCGCAGCACGCGCCGCGCGCCGGCGGGCCCCGAATAGTCCCCCTGCGCCAGCGCTTCTGCGCCGACGAACACACCGTCGGTGCAGTTGTAGGCCGCGCGCCAGCCCTGCTCGCGCGCACAGGCGGCGAGCAGGCGAACGGTCGTGGTCTTGCCGTTCGAGCCGGTGATGAGCGCCGTGGGAATATCGTGCAGGACGGGCCAGGGCACGGCGTCCGGGGCCGGCAGCGCATCGAGCGCGAAACTGCGCCCGCCGGCTCCGGCTCCCAGGGTCAGCAGCTGCTCATCGAGCAGGCAGGGGAGCGAGCGGCGCTGCGCTTCGGCCAGCAGGGCACGCAGCGCCGGTTGCGCCTCGCGCGCGGCGAGGCGGGCAAAGCGCTCCAGCGCGGCGGACTCCTCGAGCACCGGCGCGTCGGTCTCCGGCGGGCTCTGCCCGGCGGCGCTGGCAGGCGCGTTTTCGATGGCCTGCGCGAGCAGGCCCGCCTCGAGTTCCGGACCTCGATCCGGATCGCGCTCGGCGAGCGTGGCACACAGCGCCCACTCGTTCACCTCGGTGGCCAGGAACAGCTGATCGAACGGGGCGGCGATCGACAGCGACACACCACCGGCGTGCGCTCGCGCCACCATGGCCGATTCGCTCCAGCCCAGTGCCGCGCGTGCGCGTTCGACCCGCGAGCGCCAGGCGCCGAGCAGCGCCTCATCGCCGGGCACGCCGGTCAGCTCGAGCGTGGCGCCCGTGCCCGCAAAGAACAGGTTCGCGCCCATCAGGCGCCGTGAATCGGTGAAGGGCAGCGCGGGTGGCGCGGGCAGCGTGTTCAGTCCCCTGCCTCCGGCGCCATGCGCACGCCGCGCTCGTCACGCACCAGGCCCTCGAGGCTGAAGGCGGGCGTGGCGCCCTCGCCGGTGTGCGCGCCGCTCAGGGCCGGCGCGCCCGGCGCGCGGCGGAGAAAGTCCTGCGCCGCGCCCATCGCGCCTTCGCCGTCGTGCGCGGCATCGCCCGCGCCCGCACTGCGCGCCGCGGGGGCACCGGCCGGCTTGAACTTCGTGATCTGCTTCCAGGAGCGCACCAGCGAATCGGCGAAGACCAGCAGCAGGTCCCCGCTCTGGCCCATCCCGAGTGCAGCGGCGATGGCCTCCTGCTCCTCCGGAATGATCGAGATCGCCTGCTCCGGCACGCCCGCCGCACGCAGGGCCTGCGCCTGGATGCGCGGCACCTCATCGGGTGCCCGTCCGCGCAGCGCATCGTCGCGGCGGCAGATGTAGTGATCGAAGCGGCCCGCGACCGCATTGGCAATCGCGATGAGATCCTCGTCGCGCCGGTCCCCGGGACCGGCGAGCACGACGATGCGCCGGCCGGTCACATCGAGGCGCAGCGCGAGATCCACCAGCGCCGCCACCGCGTGCGCGTTGTGGCCGTAGTCGAACAGCACCTTGAAGGGGTGCTCGTTGAACACGTTCATGCGCCCCGGTGCCTGAAAGAAGGTGGAATCGAAGGTGCGCAGTCCCTGGCGGATCGCATCGAGCTTGATCCCCAGCGAAAAGGCCATGCTCGCGGCGAACATCGCGTTCTGCACGTTGTGGCGCGCGCGGCCTTCCAGCGTCGCCGGGATCAGGTGCGTCCAGACCAGCGGAATATGGCTGCCGCGATCGTAGAGCGCGATCATCTGGCCGTTCACGCCGGCCTCGAGCGCGCAGGCGCGCCCGCCGGCGCGGATGTGCTCGCGCACCAGCTCGTGCTCGGGGTTCACGGTCACGTAGCAGATGTTCTTCGCCTCGGTGTAGCCGGACATCTTCAGCACCAGCGGATCGTCGGCATTCAGCACCGCGCAGTCGGTCGCCACTTCGATGACCACGCGCTTCACTTCGGCGAGCTGCTCGAGGGTGTTGATGCCCTTGAGCCCCAGGTGATCGGCCTGCACGTTGAGCACGCCGCCGACGTTGACTTCCTGCACGCCCATGCCGGCGCGCAGCAGCCCGCCGCGCGCGGTCTCGAGCACCGCGATGTCGATCTGCGGGTCGGCGAGCACCATGCGGGCCGAGACCGGCCCGGTCATGTCGCCCGAGACGGTGCGCTGGCCGTCGACGTACAGGCCGTCGGTAGTCGTCAGGCCCGGGGTAAAGCCGGCCATCTTGGTGATGTGCGCCAGCATGCGCGCCGTGGTGGTCTTGCCGTTGGTGCCGGTGATCGCAGCGATCGGCACGCGCGTCGGCGCCCCGGGCGGGAACAGCATGTCGATCACGGGCTTCGCGACATCGCGCGGCGTGCCTTCACTGGGCGCCACGTGCATGCGGAAACCCGGCGCGGCGTTCACTTCGCAGATCCCGCCGCCGATCTTGCGGTAGCTCTCGGTGATGTTCCTGGACAGGAAATCGACGCCGCCCACGTCCAGGCCGACGGCGCGCACCGCGCGCTCGGCCATCTCGCGATTGTCGGGATGGATGACATCGGTCACATCCGTCGCGGTGCCGCCGGTGGACAGGTTGGCGGTCGAGCGCAGGTACACGATCTTTTCCGCCTCCGGCACCGAGTCCGGCTGCAACCCGGCCCGCTCCAGCATCTTGTGCGCCTGGGCATCCATTTCCAGTCGCGTCAGCACCTTCTCGTGGCCCACCCCGCGCCTCGGGTCCTGGTTCACGACCTCGATCAGCTGCACCACCGTGTGCACGCCATCGCCCACCACGTGCCCGGGCGTGCGTCGCGTCGCGGCCACCAGCTCGCCGTTCACCACCAGCAGCCGATGGTCATCGCCCGCGAGGAAACTTTCCACGATCACCGAGCGCGAGTGCTCGCGCGCGACTCGGAAACCCTGCGCCACTTCCGCATCGCTCACCAGGCGGATGGAAATGCCGCGGCCGTGATTGCCGTCGTAGGGCTTGGTCACCACCGGAAAGCCGATGCGGCCCGCGGCGCGCACCGCCTGCTCCTCGCTGTGCACCAGCTCCTGCTGCGGCACCGGCAGGCCCAGGGTGGCGAGGATCTTGTTGGTCTCCTCCTTGTCGCTGGCCAGCTCGACGGCGATGTGCGGGGTGCGGCTGGTCACCGTGGCCTGGATGCGCTGCTGGTACTTGCCGTGGCCGAGCTGCACCAGCGACTGGTCGTTGAGGCGCAGCCACGGAATGTCGCGCTGCTCCGCGGCGCGCACCAGCGAGGCGGTGGAGGGCCCGAGCGCGCGGCGCTGCGCGAAGCGGATGAACTCATCGCGGGCCGCGGGCCACTGCCAGCCCTCCGGCACGCTGCCGGCGGGACGGATGGCATCGGGCAGGAGCGAGCACAGCAACTGCAGGCCCAGCTCGCCGGCGGCGATGCCCTCGTCACGCTGCGCGTATTCGTAGACGACGGTGTAGACGCCGGGTGCGCCGGCGCTGCGCGTCTTGCCGAAGGTCACGGCCTCCCCGGCGATGTTCTGCAGCTCGATCGCCAC
>JANXYA010000253.1 GCA_025350345.1 Gammaproteobacteria bacterium | reverse complement strand
CCGACCGACCAGAGCGCGGTCGCCGGCGCGACGGTTCTCTTCAGCGTCACCGCTACCGACGCCACCGGTTATCAATGGCAGAAGAGCAGCGACAGCGGCGCGCCGGCAGTACTTGGTCGAACATCGGCGGCGCGATCGCTGCGACCTACACCACAGCGGCGACCGCGTCTGGCGACAGCGGCAAGCAGTTCCGTGCCGTGGCAAGCAACAGTGTGGCTACGGTCAGCAGCAATGCGGCGCTGCTGACGGTCACCAGCGTTTCGGTCGCGAAGGTTCGGTATTTCTCGGGCGACGATGGCGTCGCCGGGGCCGAGCTTTGGAAGACCGATGGCACCGCGGCGGGCACCGTGCGGGTCAAGGACATCAATCCCGGCGCGGGCAACGGCATGTGACCAGAGCGACGCCGCGTGCGCGGCTGGCGCCCTGACTTCGGCTTCGGAATATGTCCGGTTTGGCGGTAGGAATGCGGTATTGGGATCGAGCCGCCTATCGCAGCGGCCAGATAAGGAGCCGCCACCATGTCCCATCGCCCATCGTCGCGCCGCACCCGGCGTACCCCCCAAGCAGCATATCGGAGGGCGGCGTGAACTGGGCGCGCAATCCCTGGCTCGGTGCGGTGGTGGCGCTCGCCGCGCTGGGCATCTACGCGCGCGCCGCAACGCCGCTGGCTGCGCTGGCCATCGGGCTGCCGTTCGCGCTCGTCACCTGGGCCTACTGGTGCCTCCTGCCGCGGATGATGGCAACGTCCCCGGGCGCCATGGCCGCGCCATCGTCCCGACTGTTCCCCAAAGTCCTCCTCGTTCTGATCCTGTCGCTCATGGCCGCCTGGTTCGCATACATGTGCTATGGGCTCGTCACCGAGCGCGGCGTGATCGGCTGGCTCAACGCCGTACAGGCGGCACGTGACGGCAGGTTCAGCACCAAGCTCAGCTTCATCGTTGCCCTTTGCTACCTGTTGTGCGCGACGGGTGTGATCGGCTTGGCCGGGGTCTGGCTCGGACGCGGCCGTGCGCCGCCGCCGAGCAGTCGCGTGGCGGCTGCGGCCGCCCCGGTTCGCTCCGCCGCGCGCCCTGACGCGGCGCCCCCGCCCGACCGGACCCGCCTCGCAGTGGGGATGCTGGCCAGCGTGGCGCTGGCCGCCTGGGTCATCGGCTATCCGGTCTCCCTGTGGATCGCCGCCGAACACCGCGAGGACGCTCAGGCGCGCTACGCCCAGGTCGCGCTGGGTGCAACGCCCTTGGCCTGGCCGCAAGCGCCGCACGTGGCGCTGGATGGCGCGGTGCAGGGCGACAACGTGCTGGTGCTGAAGGAAGGCACCCACTCCCGCAAGACCTACTTCGTGCCGATGACGGGCAGGGCCTGGACGCCGGACCAGCCGGTGAGTGCGGTGCTGACCTTCGACGCCGAATACCCGCCGCAGTTGGACCGCCCGGTTCTCGGCCGCCTGCGCAGCGACACCCTGCCGAAGGCAGCGATCGACGCCTTTGCCCGCTCGGGGGTGAAGATTGATCCGGCACACCGGCTCGTCGACCTGGTGCCGAGCCAGCACGGGCAGGTGCTGGACCGTAGCGACGATGATCGCCAGTCGTTCCTGATGATCGCCACGGGGCTCAGCGTGGGCAGCCTGCTGTGCGGCTTGATGGTCTGGTCGATCATGAAATTCAAACGGCGGCTCGCGAGGCCGGCCTGACGCCGGCGCCGCCCACCTGACTGTCAATAGCGGCCGGCTCAATGGCCAATGGGATCGATGAACGATTGGCTTCCTCGTGATGAGGCGAATCGGGCTCCGATGGGGAGTACGCTTGTCTACAACGCGCGCGTCCTGCTCGACCACGGCTTCACAAGCGCCTACTCCGCCGGTTCGCGAGGCAACGATTCGAATTAGCCTTGCGCGGCGAGATCGATGCAGGCTTCTTGCCCGGGCCTCGACTTCGCGCGTCATCGTAGGAAACGAGTGGTTCCGTCGCAATCGGAAGGGCGGTCGGTTTCACAAGATGCCAGGCCCAAGATCGGCAGAGCCGGCCTCGTAAAACGCCACTGGCAGACCACGCCGGAGTCCGCTTTGTGACCGCTTCTAGGTGGCCGAAAGTGTCGGCTTTGGGTCGCTATGCAGAGCTCTCCATAGCGACCCCTATGCACATGTCCCGACTATGCGCAGGTGCCTCGGCATTGCCGGTGCCGGCCCCTGCAGCGATGAACCGTTCGGGCCAGCAAGGGACTGCGCATAGTTACAGCGTTT
>JANXYA010000244.1 GCA_025350345.1 Gammaproteobacteria bacterium | reverse complement strand
AGGAGCTTAGCCATGTGTGAGCCGCTCATTTGCGATTCCGGCCGGGCCGGGCGCGGCGCGCGCGGCCAGTGGCCAGCCGCGGAGGGAAAAGTGCCTGAAATTCCGGCCAGCCTGCGCCGGGCCCGCCCGCCTGCGCTCCCTGAGGTGAGCGAGCTCGATGTGGTGCGGCATTACACGCGCCTGTCGCAGCTCAATTTCTCGATCGACACGCATTTCTATCCACTGGGTTCCTGCACGATGAAGTACAACCCGCGGGCCTGCAATGCCGCGGCCATGCTGCCTGAGTTCCTCGGGCGCCATCCGCTGGCGCGCTCGGCCCACAGCCAGGGTTTTCTTGCCTGCATGTACGAGCTGCAGGAAATGCTCATGGAAGTGACCGGCATGAAGGGCGTGGCGCTCACCCCCATGGCCGGTGCCCACGGCGAATTCGCCGGCGTTGCCATGATCCGCGCCTACCATCGCGCGCGCGCCGACCTGGCGCGCAACGAGATCATCGTGCCGACGGCGGCGCACGGCACGAACCCGGCGACGGCCACCATGTGCGGTTGCGTCGCGCGCGAGATCGGCGTCGGACCGGACGGGGATGTCGACCTGGCCGCACTGCGCGCCACCGTGGGCCCGCGCACCGCCGGCATCATGCTCACCAACCCCTCGACGCTCGGCATCTTCGAGCGCGGCATCGCCGAGGTGGCGCGCATCGTGCACGAGGCGGGCGGCCTGCTCTACTACGATGGCGCGAATCTCAACGCGATCCTGGGCAAGGTCCGCCCCGGCGACATGGGGTTCGATGTCATGCACATGAACCTGCACAAGACCTTCTCCACGCCGCACGGCGGTGGCGGCCCGGGAGCGGGCGCCGTGGGCGTCGGGCCCCGCCTGCTGCCTTTCATGCCGCTGCCAGTCGTGGCGCGGGAGGGCGAGGGCGAGGCGGCGCGCTACCGCTGGCTGGTTGAGGCGGACTTGCCGCAGTCGATCGGCCGGCTCACCGGCTTCAACGGCAACGCTGGCGTGCTGCTGCGCGCCTACGTCTACATGCGCATGCTGGGCCGCGAAGGGATGAGCCGCGTGGGCGATTACGCCACGCTCAATTCCAACTACCTGCTGGCACGGCTCCAGCAGGCGGGCTACGTCGCGGCCTACCCACAGCGGCGCGCCAGCCACGAATTCATCCTGACGCTCAAGTCACTGGCGCAGCAGCAGGGCGTCACGGCGATGGACGTGGCCAAGCGGCTGCTCGACTATGGATTTCACGCTCCGACCACCTATTTCCCGCTGCTGGTGCCCGAATGCCTGCTGATCGAGCCGACGGAGACCGAGAGCAAGGAGACACTCGATGCCTTCGTGGTCGCGATGGCCACGATCCTGAGCGAGGCGGGGAGCGAGCCGGAGACGTTGCGCACCGCGCCGCACCGCATGCCGGTGCGACGCCTTGACGACGTGCGTGCCGCGCGCGAGCTGGATCTGGCCCATCGACCGGTGTCGGGCTGATGAGGGGCCGGACGCGATGAATCGCGGCAAGCCGCGCGGCTTTGCGCGCCTGTTGCGCGCCTTTGACTCCAGCTGGAAGGGCCTGCGCGGGGCCTGGCGCGAGGAAGCCGCGTTTCGCCAGGAACTGGTGTTTGCGCTCCTGGCCGCGCCGCTCGGACTGTGGCTCGGGCACAATGGAATGGAGCGCGCGCTGCTGGTGGCACCGGTGCTGCTGGTGCTGATCGTCGAACTGCTCAACAGCGCGATCGAGGCCACGGTCGATCGCATCGGCTTTGAGCGCCACGAGCTGGCGGGCCTTGCCAAGGACATCGGCTCGGCGGCCGTGCTGCTGTCGTTCGTCCTGCTGGCGGTCGTCTGGTCGCTGGTGCTGCTGGAGCGCTGATGGTCATTGGGGCACAGCAATGACGGCGCTGATCTGCGGCTCGCTGGCCTATGACACGGTCATGGTCTTTCAGGGCCGGTTTCGTGATCACATCCTTCCTGAGCGCATTCACGTCCTGAATGTCTCTTTCCTGGCTCCGGCGATGCGCCGGAACTTCGGCGGCTGCGCCGGCAACATCGCCCACAACCTCAAGCTCCTCGGCGGCGACGGCCTGATCATGGCCACGGTTGGTCACGACTTCGCACCCTACGAGGCGTGGCTGCGGGAGCACGGCATTGCGCTGACCCACGTGCGTACCGTGCCGGAGGAATACACGGCGCAGGCCTACATCACCACCGATCTGGACGACAACCAGATCACTGCCTTCCATCCGGGCGCCATGAGTCACTCGCACCTCAATCAGGTGGGTGCAGCGCCCGGCGTGCGGCTCGGCATCGTTTCCCCCGATGGGCGCCAGGGCATGCTCGAACACGCCGAGCAGTTTGCCGCGGCGGGTATCCCCTTCATCTTCGATCCGGGCCAGGGCCTGCCGATGTTCAGCGGCGATGAACTGCGTGCCTTCCTGGAACGCGCCGCCTGGGTGGCGGTCAATGACTACGAGGGGAGCCTGCTCGCCGAACGCACCGGCTGGTCGCTGGAGCAGATCGCGGGCCGCGTCAGCGCGCTCGTTGTCACCCGCGGGGCGGAGGGCTCGTGGATCTACGCCGCTGGCGTGCGCCACGAGATCCCGCCTGCGCGCGCCGCGCGCCTCGCCGATCCGACCGGCTGTGGTGATGCCTACCGGGCCGGACTCCTGCTGGGGCTGCAGCGTGGGCTGGACTGGCCGACCACGGGGCGCATCGCCTCGCTGGCGGGCGCGATCAAGATCGAACATCACGGCACGCAGCAGCACCGGTACGACTGGCCGGCCTTCGCGGCACGCTTCCACGACAATTTCGGGTACGCACCATGACTCATCTGCTTAGACGATCCGGGCTTTGGCGGGGGCTGTGCGCGCTCGCCCTGCTGTGGCCGATCGCGGTCGCCGCGGTCACGGACAGCGCGATCACGACAGGCGCGGTTCCGCCTGACGCGGTTCCGGCCATCGTGGCACCGAACGCCGGTGAAGAGTGGGCACGCACGCTCGAGCGCGTCGCGCGGAGCGTCGTGACCATCGAGCTCGATCAGACGCGCTCCTTCGATACCGAGCGCAACACTTCGGCCCAGGCCACCGGATTCGTGGTCGACGCCGAGCGTGGGCTGATCCTCACGAATCGCCATGTCGTGACGCCCGGCCCGGTGATCGCCGAGGCCACGTTCCTGAACCGCGAGGAAGTGCAGCTCTATCCCGTCTACCGTGACCCGGTGCACGACTTCGGCATCTATCGCTATGATCCGACGAAGTTGCGCTTCATCTCTCCGGCTGCGTTGCCGCTGGCGCCGGAGGGCGCGCAGATCGGCCGCGAAATCCGCGTGCTGGGCAACAATGCCGGCGAGCAGCTCTCGATCCTCGCCGGCACGGTCGCGCGCCTCGATCGGGAGGCGCCCGATTACGGCATCGGCCGCTACAACGACTTCAATACCTTCTACATCCAGGCGGCCTCGGGGACCTCCGGAGGCTCTTCCGGGTCACCCGTCGTCGACGTGCAGGGCCGCGTGGTCGCGCTCAACGCCGGTGGCGCCCAGGGCGCGGCCTCGAGCTTCTATCTGCCGCTCGGCCGCGTGCAGCGGGCCCTGCGCCTGATCCAGGAGGGCAAGCCCGTGACGCGCGGCACCCTGCAGACCGAGTTTCACTATCGCCCCTATGACGAGTTGCGACGACTCGGGTTGCAGCCGCAGACCGAGGCGGCCGCGCGCGCCGCCGCGCCACGCAATACCGGCATGCTCGTGGTCGAGAATGTGCAGCCCGGCTCGGCCAGTGCCACGGTGCTGGCGCCGGAGGGCGCGCAGATCGGCCGCGAAATCCGCGTGCTGGGCAACAATGCCG
>JANXYA010000237.1 GCA_025350345.1 Gammaproteobacteria bacterium | reverse complement strand
CGACTGCAAACAGCTTTGCGTCATGGCCGATGGAGCCTATGTACTGGCCGATGCGTTCCCGCAGCAGCTTTGCATTTGCGAGGCCGGTCAGTTCATCGTAATAGGCGAGGTAATCGAGCCGTTCCTCTTTCTGGATATGATCAATCGCGAAGGCGACATCCCCAGTGAGCTCGGCCAGCAGCCGCAGCTCGCCCTCCTGGAAAAATTCGCTCGCGCCGGCATACAGAGCCATGATCCCCACCGGCACATCGGCCACGATCAGGGGCAGGACCGCCATCGATCTGGCGCCCGCTGCGACAATCTTCTGCGCCAGCTCGTCCCCCGGGACGGCGTCAACCTCATTGACCACGACGACGCGCCGCTCCGTGAGTGCCCGCGACGCCAGGCTGTTGGTTGGGACTTCAGCTGCCATATCGGCCAGGCGACTCCTGACGAGCGCCACCAGCTCCTCATCCATTCCGGCCCAGCTGACGGGCACGGCTTTGCGTTTGCTGTCGTCGAGCATGGCGATCCAGGCCATGCGAAATCCGCCCGCTGCGGTCGCAATCTGGCACGCCTCCTGAAACAATTCATTGCGATCCCCTACCCGCACGATCAGCGCATTGATCGCACTCAGCATCGCGTACATGCGATTGATGACGGAGCCGCGCAGGGTCAGTGCGGGGTAGTGGAGGCTAGGGTCGGAATCGAACCGGCGTACACGGCTTTGCAGGCCGCTGCATGACCACTCTGCCACCTAGCCTTCAAGAGTGATTTGGAGCGGGAAACGAGGCTCGAACTCGCGACCTCAACCTTGGCAAGGTTGCGCTCTACCAACTGAGCTATTCCCGCACCTTCGGAAGGCCGGAATTGTAGGGTGTGGCCCGCTCAAGTCAAGGAAGCGCCTGCTTTAGAAGGCAAAGCCCACCGCCAGCACGAACGCCGTGGGATTGAAATCGACGTGCGTGCGGCGCAGTACCCCGGCGGTATCGCCGATGAAATTGCTCCTGACCGCCGAGTAGGAATAGGAGGCGATCAGGCTCCAGCGATCCTGGATGTGCCAGCGCACGCCCAGCGTGGCGGCGGGCCCCACCGAACTGCTCAGCGAGATCGAGGTGGGACCACCACCCACCGCATTGCCGGCCGGAGTCGACACCCGATCGTAGAACTTGGCGTAGTTCACGCCCACGCCGAAGTACGGTCGTAAGGCCGCCGATTCATCGAGAAAGACGTAATGCAGCAGCAGGGTCGGTGCAAACCACTTGGCCGTCGAGAGTACCTGGCCGTTGAAAGGCACGGAGCCCACGGAGGCCGGGCCCTTGCCCACCGTCTCGGTCTTCGGCGGCACGCCCGCTGCCAGTTCGAGGACGAAGTTGGGCGACAGGCGGCGCACGTACGCCACGTAGACCGTGTTGACGTTCTTCAGGTCCAGGTTCAGGCCCTTCGGGACAAACGGACCGGTGATGTCATCGGCGTGCACGTCATATTGAACCACGTACATTCCAAGGCGAATGTCGTTGCCGTATACGGCATCTGCCGCCACCGCCGCGCCGGCACAGCACATCGCCAGCAACCCGAAGCTCGCCAAGATTTTGGTGTTTTTCATGGAGGCCGCCCCTAGAACAGATCGAAGAAGCCGCGCGCGGCCGCCACGCAGAATGGCGCCACCGTGGCGTGGTAGCTCTCAACCACCGCCGCCTGACCACCGGCCGCAAAAATCTGCGCCTCAGTGGCGGCAAAGGCGCCCTTGAGCGCTACCGTTCCCGGCGAGTCCGTCACCTGCGGAGGCTGGCTCACATCCAGCGTGTTGACGAGCGGTGGCGGCAGGCCCCAGAAACCCGCCATGATCAACGTGTCGTTAAAATAGACGGTCGGGTCCAGATCTCCCCCACACAGCAGCGTCGGTGAAGTCGGCCCACCGACCCACTGGCGCATGTCATTGAGCTTCAGAGCCTGGCGCAATGTCTGGGCGGGCGAGACGGCCAGCGGGGTGCCGGGAATGCCAAAAATCGCACCATCGGGGTTCAGCAGCGCATCGATCGCGTAGCCGAGCCGATAGTTGTTGTTGATGAGACCGGGCGCGGGCGGCGTGCTGAACCCGAGGCTAAAGGGAAGATTCGGATTGGGTGCCAGCACGGCGGTGAGTTGCCCATCGAGCATGGCATTGCCCGTATTGGGAACCGGCGGCACGCCGTTGAACAACGTCGTCTGCGGCAGCTTGCCCTCGCCAAATATCGTGGCAATCGGTGTCGCGCTGGGCAGCAGGGTGTCGATGCCCGTCGCATACCGCGGGTCGTACACGTCGCCCGGGGTGCTGTAGATGTTGCCGTAGGCGTTTTGGTACGAAGTAGTGATGAGCGGTGCAAACACCGTCGAGCCGATATTCGGGTTGCCCAGGAAGATCGAGTCGCCCAGCCATTCCATGGCGTAGGGGCCAGAAAGCGGCGCCGCCGCCGTGACCGCTGTCGGGCTGATGGCCTGCAGGGCCCGCTCGGTCGCCATGGCGACATAGCCACCCTCCGAATACCCCGTCACGAACAGCTTGCCCCCGTCAGTGGCGGCATCTGCGGCCAAGTGGCCCAGCGCCTGGCGCGCCGCGGCCAGGGCATCGATCATGTCCTTCGAATTCTGGTCGGCATTCACATAGGGGTGGTAGGACAGCGAGGACGCGTCATAACCGGCGTAATTGGGCGCCACGACGATAAAGCCCTGCGCCGCGAACATGGCAGCGAGCAATACGCCCTCGGAATTGTTTGGATTGGTCACATCGGCAATGTTGGCGGTTTTGTCGGTCTGCGTGCCATGGGCATACAGCACGATGGGCCGCCCGCCGGTGCAGGGCGCGGCGCTCCCCGTTGGCACCATCAGCGCCGCGGTATTCGAGATCGGAGTGCCCTTGGGATCGACGCTCCAATACGTGTAGTAGTGGAAATCCACGCCACAGGCCGGGGCGCCGGCGAGCGCCAGGAGCTGTTGCCCGCTGGCGCTGGCGCCGAGTTGCGCCGTGAAATCCTGGCTCGTCAGCGAGGCAATGCGCAGCGGCGGATTGGCAACCAGCGTTCCACGTGTATTGGTGGAGACGATCGTCGAAGTCGGGCTGTCGGAGCCGCAGGCAGCGAGCACCAGCGCGGCACTGACGGCAACCAGACGTAGCGAATTGATTCTCATGCCTGCCTCCTGACCCCTAGCAGCTTGATGCAAAAGACATGGATGGAAGATATCCGAGTAAAATCGCGTGCAGTGAGTGGACGCGGAGAT
>JANXYA010000210.1 GCA_025350345.1 Gammaproteobacteria bacterium | reverse complement strand
GGCCGCTTAGCATCGTTCCAGTGCGGCAAGATCTCTGGCGGCTTACACGTGGCTTACATGGCGCCACGCCGACTACGTAGTTCACGCTTAACTTGCTGAATTATTGGTGCCGCAGGAGAGGCTCGAACTCCCGACCCCCTGATTACAAATCAGGTGCTCTACCAACTGAGCTACTGCGGCGTCAGGCCGGACAAATCATAGCGGCCCGGCGCCATGCGGTCACGGGCCGCAGTTGCCCCAGGCAGGCTCGCTGGGCAGGTTCAGCCCGGCGACGAGTGCCGGCACGGCCGGCGGCGGGAAATCGATTGCCAGTTGTACGTTGAGCCAGTAGGCACTGATGGTGTGGGTGCGCGCATCGACGATCGGCGCCAGCCCGGCCGCGCGCACCGCGGCGGCGCGCTGCTCCGCGCCTTCCTTGCTGCTGAACAGGCCCGCTGAAACCTTGTTCGTGTCGGGCAGCGCCGCGGCGTCGCGCACCCCGCCGCTGCTCAGCCGCTTCAGCGCGCGGCTGCGTGCGGCCGCGCTGTCGAGATGATCGACGTAGACCAGATAGCCGTCGTTCATGACCGCCGTTCCCTGGTGCTCGCGCGGATTAAGATTGCGGGCCCGCAGCGCCGTGGCGACCGCGGCGGTGGCCACGGTGTCCGTCAATGGACCCAGCGAAACGCAATGCCCCGGGCCGGCGCCCGGATCGCCCCCGCCCGGCGCAGCTGCCGCTGGAACCGCACCCGCAGCGAGCGCCGGCGCCAGTTGCAGAGGAGCACCGGCCGCGCTCTTGTGTCCGGCCAGCGGCACGTCTATCCAGCGCGCCCAGCCGAAGAACAGCAGATTGGCCAGCACGAACGTATAGATGAGAGGTCGCATCCGCGCAATTCTAACGGGAATTCAGTGCAGCGAGCATCGCCAGGCCCTGGATCACCAGCGCATCGACTCGCTGGTACGCGATCCGCAGGAACGCGGCCACCGGCGCGGCGCCGCCGCCCGCCAACAGCAGTCGCGGCCTGCCGCCCAGCTCAGCGCGTGCCTCCCGCACCGAGCGCTCTACGAGGGCGGCGCAGGCCAGCGCGCTTCCGGACAGCAGTCCGGCGCGCGTGCTGCGGCCGAACGTCGCAGCGGGGCGCACGGCGGCACCGAAGCGACGGCCGGCACGGCGACGGATGCCCGCCGTGTCCCGCAGCAGTGATTCCACCATCAGGGCCGGTCCAGGCGTGATCATTCCGCCGCGATGCTGCCCTTCGGTGTCCAGCAGATCGATCGTCAGCGCGGTACCCACATCGACGATGCACAGGGCCCGGCCCGGATAGCGCGCGCGCGCGCCCAGCAGCGCGACCCAGCGGTCGGCGCCGAGCCGCCAGGGCTGCACGTAGCCATTGCGCACGCCCGCCGCATGCCGCGTGCTGCGGATGAATTGCGGTGCCGGCGCGCCGGCGGCGCGCGCCGCCTGGCGCAGGGCGCGCTCGAGCACCGCACCGGCAACGCTGCAGACCAGCACGCGATCGAAGCGGCCGCGGAGCAGTCGGCGGGCGATTGGCGCCACCGTGCGCTCGCTCCATGCGGACACCTGCGTGCGCCCGAGCCTTGCGCCCCGCAGCGTCGCCCATTTCAGGCGCGTATTGCCCGCGTCGATCAGCAGCTGCCTCACCCTTGCGCCCTCACCGTGACCTCGCCCGAATTGAAACGGCGCAGCCCTTGCTCTCCCTCCACGCGCAGCGCGCCGTCTGCATCGATGCCGCGCGCCTGGCCGATGAACAGGCCGGCGCTCGTACTCACCGCGACGCTGTGGCCCGCGAGCGCGTCCGCCGCGGCCCACTCGGGGGCGAATCCGCCCAGTCCATGCGCCGCGAACTCCAGCACGCCGCGCACGATCTCATCCAGCAGCGCCGCCGCCAGCTGATTGCGATCGCAGCCGGGGCTGCCGAGCGAGACCAGATCGATCGGCTCGGTGCCGGTCTCCTGCACGCGCCGGGTCAGGGTGGCGCCGAGCGCGCAATTGACGCCGACGCCGATCACGACCATCGCCGGACCGGCGCTCTCGGCGCGTAGCTCGATCAGGATGCCGCCGAGCTTGCGGTCGCGGGCGTACAGATCGTTGGGCCACTTCAGCTGCACGGGCGTGGCGCAGACGCGCTCGAGCGCGCGCCGTGCGCACACGCCGACCGCCAGACTCAGGGCCGCGGCGCCGGCGGGCAGCGCATCGAAACTCCACCCAAGCGAGAGGCACAGCGCGCCTCCCGGTGGTGCAAACCATGGCCGCGCGCGCCGCCCGCGTCCCGCCGCCTGGTACTCCGCGGCGAGGAAATCAAACCGTCCGGCGGGTGGCTCGCAACGCGCCAGCAGGGCCGCGTTGGTGGAGTCGAGCGCCCAGGCAACTTCGGCCTGTCGCAGGCGCGCCCGCACCTCCGGGCTCAGCCGCGCGACGATTTTCTCGACATCGAGAGGTGCGACAGCCCGCGCGAGCCGATAACCCCGGTGCGGCGTCGCCTCGATTTCCATACCGAGGGCCTGCAGCGCGCCGATGGCCTTCCAGATCGCGCTGCGGCTGACCCCCTGCCCGGCGGCGAGGCGCTCGCCCGAATGCACCTCGCCGTCGGCGAGCATGCCGAACACCCGCTGCGCGAGCGCAGGCGCGGCTGCGGCGCGCGCCAGGCTCACTCGAGCATCTCGGGTACTTCCGCCAGCATGCAACGCACACCGCCGCCGCCGATCCGCTCAATCGTCGGTATTGGAACTGCCAGCACGGTGTCCACGCAGCCGCTGAGCTGGCGCATTTTCAGGTCACCGAGCGCGGCTCTGGCGGTCGAGGACATCACCAGCACCGTGGCGTCGCCGAGCGCTTCGTCCCAGGTCGCCAGTTCGAGCATATTGCCGGCAAAGGCGTCGACGGCGGCGCGATCGATCTCGATGAACTCGCGGCCGCTCTCGCGCAGACTGGCCACGACACGCGCTCGATCGGCGGCGGCGATGGCCGCGGCACAGCACATCAGGCAACGCGAGCCAATCCACATCAGCACATTGGTGTGGTAGTAAGGACGCCCCTGCGCATCGAGGGCATCAAAGAGCACGGCTTCAAAGTCCATCTGCCGCGCCCATTCGTGCACCAGCGCCTCATCGGTGCGCGGGGAACGACAGGCGTAGGCGACGCGCGCCACGTGATCGAGCACGAGGCTGCCGGTGCCCTCGAGGAATCTCCCGGCCGCTTCATGCGCAGTGAAATCGAGTCGACGGCGCGGGCGGAAATTCAGCGTCGCACAGACTTCCTCGACGAGTTCCGCTCGCCGTTCGAGCCGCCGGTTTGGCGCCAGCATCGGATACAGCACGATCGTGCCGTCGTCGTGAAAGCTGATCCAATTGTTCGGGAACAGGGAGTCGGGCTTGCGCGGCACCGCCGTGTCCGCGCCCACCGACACGCGCACCCCTTCGGATTCCAGTGCGCGCCGCAGGCGCTGTGATTCCGTGCGCCCGGCGGCCACCAGGTCCTCGCTGCCGAGACTGGCTTCCCCCGCCCGCTGCATGGCATTGGAGGCGGCAGTCTGCTCGTTGAAAGAGAAGGATGCCGGTTCAATCATGAACACCGCGCCGGCGCACTGCATGGATCGGCGAGTCGTGGCCTGCTGCATCTTGTAGGGCAGTCTGCCACAGGCTTGCGAGCCCTTAAGGATCCATTCTCGCGCCGGACCGCTCGTATGCGTTGCGTTAGGCTCGGGGCGGTGTTCTGCGGTGGGCCGGCCGTGTGCCACAGCCACCGCAAGTGATTGATCTGACAAAATAATAATTTTATTCTGGATGGCCTGACTGAACTTGCGGCCTGTTCAATTGTGCAACGCATAGAGCCTGGGTTAGCATGCGCGCCCAATCGGGAACACTGCGCTCATGCCACCGGATTCACCGCCCCCACAAGCCCGCGTCATTCGCAAGTACGCCAATCGCCGCCTGTACGACGCGACGGCCAGCCGCCACGTCACGCTCGAGGACCTGCGCCGGCTGATCGCTGCGGGTGAGCGGGTCCAGGTCGTGGACGATCGCACGGGCGAGGATCTCACGCGCGCCGTGCTGCTGCAGATCATCTCGGAGCAGGAGCAGTTCGGTTCCCCCGTCCTTACGGTGCAGTTGCTCGAGGGCATCATCCGCTTCTATGGCAATCCCGTGCAGGACATGCTCTCGCGTTACCTCGAGCAGAGCCTGGGCACGGTGATGCAGCAGCAGCGCACGGTGCAGGCGCAGATGGCGCAGGCCATGGAAGGACCGCTCGCGCCGCTCGCCGAGCTGACACGCCAGAACATGGAGATGTGGAGCCGGATGCAGGCCTCGATGCTCTCGGCGCTCAACCCCCAGGCGGGAAAACCTGCCGCGAGCGAAGTTCCTGGACAAAAAGAACCCGGCGCCAACGACGATTCCGCCGGCGCGCCGCCGCCACCGGGCGCTGATCAATCCCCCAAGTAAAGGACTCCCGCTCATGGATTTGAAGGGCAAGACCGTTGCGGTCACTGGCGCCGCGCGCGGCATCGGCCGCGCACTGTCCGAACAGTTCGCCGCCTGCGGCGCCAACCTGGCGCTGATCGACCTCGAGGTGGACTCCCTGCGGGACACGCAGATGGCATGCCAGCGGCTGGGCGCACAGGCACGGGCCTACGGGGCCAGCGTTGCCAATGAATCACAGCTGATCGACACCTTCGACCGGATCGTGGCCGATTTCGGCCGCTTCGATGGCATCGTCAACAACGCGGGCATCCTCCAGGATGCACTGCTGATCAAGGCCAAGGACGGCGAAGTGATCGGCAAGATGAGCCTGGCCCAATGGCAGGCGGTGATCGACGTCAACCTGACCGGTGTATTTCTCTGTGGCCGCGAGGCCGCGGCGCGCATGGTCAGGCTCGGCAACGGCGGCGTGATCATCAATATTTCCAGCATCTCGCGCGCCGGCAATGTAGGCCAGTCCAATTACACGGCGGCCAAGGCCGGCGTGGCCTCCCTCGTGGTGGTATGGGCGCGCGAGCTGGCCCGTTTCGGAATCCGCGTGGGCGGAATCGCCCCCGGATTTACCCACACCACGATCCTGGATTCCATGCGGCCCGAGATGCTGGAGAAGATCGCCGCCCCGGTGCCGGTGGGGCGCCTGGGCCGCCCTGAGGAAATTGCCGACGCGGCCAGGTTCATCTTTGAGAACGACTTCTTCAATGGTCGGATCATCGAGCTCGACGGCGGCCTGAGGATTTAGAATGCGACGCATTCAACCAGGTCGGTACCTGATGGATCTATGTCCTGAATAGCGCTTATAAATAGCGTTATTATTCAAATAGATATATAAGGTCTGATATTCCGGTGTCGGGCCAAGATAATTTCTCTTGCACTGCATACAAACTTCGATTAGGATGGCTCCAGTTCAAGACACACCCCACACCCTAGATTTTTGGAGCCACTGACATGACCGACCACAAATTCGATGCGAATGCGCTGCTGGAAACCTACCGCAATGCGTTTGCCCCCGCCCTCCAGGCCCAGCAGGAAGGCATCAAGGCCATCGAGCGCCTCGCCCGCTACCAGTACGCCGTCGCCGGCGACTACCTCGAGTGGAGCCTGACGCAGGCCCAGGCCGTGATTTCCGCCAAGAGCCCGGCCGAGCTCGTTGCCAAGCAGAGCGAACTCAGCTCGAAGATCGGTGAGCAGCTGCGCGGCCGCGTGCAGGAACTGACCACGATCGCCAGCGAGTCGCACAACACCCTGACCGCGCTGTTCAATGTCGCGTCGGCCAAGGTAGTCGAACTGACGAAGAAGGCAGCCTAAAGGCCCGCCGGACTAGCTGACAGATCGGGCCTCGGGGCTAGGAAACTTCCCCGGGGCCTTTTTTTTGCGAGGCCGAAGCACACCGCGATCGACGTATGAGCAAGTCCACTCAATTGACGGTCCCACAGCCCCTGCAGAGCGCCGATTATGATCTGCGCGCCCTGGCCGAGTGGTGGCTGGGCCTGTGCAGCCGGCCGGAGTTGCAGCTGGCGCTCGCGCAGGATGCCGTGGCGCGCAGCACGGACAGCTGGCGCTTTGCCCTGCAGGCGGCCACAGGCCAGGAACTGGCGCACGCCAGCAGCGAGCCACAATTCGCGCACGAGAGCTGGAACCGCTGGCCCTTCAACGTCTACGCGCGCAACTACGCGCACCTGCGCCAGTGGAGCGAGCAGGCCCTGCAATCCGCGGGCAGCTCCGGCGGCAGCGCCCAACGCCTGGATTTCCTGCAGCGCCAGATCCTGAACGCCACCTCGCCGGCGCACTATCTGCTCACCAATCCGGAATTGCTGGAGCAGACCCGCGCCGAATCCGGCGCCAACCTGCTGCGCGGCGCCCAGTACTGGCTCGAAGATCTGACGCGGACTTTCGAGGGCGGCCCGGCGCCCGGCACGGAGAACTTCCGCGTGGGCGAGCAGGTTGCGATGACCCCCGGCAAGGTGGTGATGCGCAACGAGCTGGTCGAGCTGATCCAATACAGCCCGCAGAGTCCCGATGTCTACGCCGAGCCGATCCTGATCACTCCGGCCTGGATCATGAAGTATTACGTGCTTGATCTCTCGCCGCACAATTCGCTGGTGAGGTATCTGGTCGAGCAGGGCCACACGGTGTTCATGATCTCGTGGCGAAACCCGACCGCCGCGGACAGCAACCTCAGCATGGACGATTACCTGCGGCTCGGCCTGCGCGCCGCGCTCGATGCGGTGAGTTCCATCGTGCCGGAGCGGCGGGTGCATATGGTGGGCTATTGCATCGGCGGCACGCTGCTGTCGATCGGCGCCGCGGCGCTGGCCCGCGAAGGCGACACGCGCGTCGCCTCGGTCACGCTGTTCGCCGCGCAGACCGACTTCAGCGAGCCGGGCGAGCTGGCGGTATTCATCTCGCCCAATCAGCTC
>JANXYA010000193.1 GCA_025350345.1 Gammaproteobacteria bacterium | reverse complement strand
TCGATCGGCAGCCGGGCGTCGCGGCGCGAGTGCAGGGCCGTGAACTGCGGGCGAGATTCGCCCCCGCGCGTCCGCTGTGGGTGGCCGGCAGTACCCACGCGGGCGAGGAGCTCCCGGCGCTCGAGGCGCACCGGCGCTTGCGCGCAGTGCACCCGCTGGCGCTCCTGGTGCTCGCGCCGCGGCATCGGCCACGCTTCGATGAGGTGGCCGAACTGCTGGCCCGGAGCGATCTGCCGTGGATGAGGTGCAGCGGCGCCGCGCCGAGCGCGGCTCAATGCGCGAGGAGTGCAGTGCTGTTGCTCGACACCTTCGGTGAGCTGGAAGGCTGGTATGCGGCGGCCGACGCCGCCTTTGTCGGCGGCAGCCTGGTGCCCGTCGGTGGCCACAACCTGCTGGAACCCGCGGCCCTGGGCGTGGCCACGCTCAGTGGACCGTACCTGGGGAATGCGCCGGAGGTCGCGCGCCTGCTATCCGACGGCGGTGGGCTGCGCATCGTGCACGATGCTGCCGAGCTGGGTGCGGCGCTGCTGGAGTTGCTCGGGGACGGCGCGGCGCGCGCCCGCATGGCGGCGGCCGGTGAGGCCACGGTGAGCGCCAACCGCGGCGCGCTGGCTTGCGTGATGGGGCAGATCAGGGAGCAGGGGGCGTTGTCGGCGGTGCATCCGTAGGCGCGGGCGCCGCCGAACCGGCGGGCGCAGGCGCAGGTGTCGCTGGCACCGCTGGCGCCGCCGTTGCCGGTGCCGACAGATCCGCCGGCGCGGACACGGTGGTATCAGCGGGCACCGGCGCCGGCTTGGCCGATTCCTCCGGGGCCGGCGGGGGCTCGATGAGCCAGCCGTTGATCTGGGCGATGGTCGAGCGGTCCAGATTGCCAGCCGCCACGCGCAACGCCACCAGGTCATTCAGGTAGCCGTATTTGGCCTCCGCATAATTCGTCTGGGCCTGCACGTACAGCTGGCGGGAACTGAGCACGTCGATCGCGGTCTTGGTGCCCACCTCATAGCCGGCTTCCGTAGCCTTCAGCGAAACGCGGTTCGATTCGACCGCCTGCTTGAGCGCACCGACCTGCGCAATCTGGCTCACCACGCCCTGGTAGGAGTCGCGCGCCAGCAGTTCGGTCTGGCGCAGCGCGGCCTCGTAGCCGGCCTCGCTCGCCTTCCACAGGTACTTCGCCTGGCGCACGAGCGATTGCGTGGCTCCGGCGCTGAACAGGGGCACGGTCACGCCGACCGACCAGACGATATCCTGGGTGTCGATGGTGGTGACGGGCGACCCGCCCCCACCCGTCTGGAATCCCTGGCCGTTGCCGTTGAGATCCCAGGTGCGCGAAGCGGATGCATTGATCATCGGCAGGTGCCCGCCAATCGCGGTGAGGTAGCCATCGCGGGCGATGCTCTCGGCCATCCGGCTCGCGATCAGGTTGGAATTCTGGCTCAGCGCCGTGGTGACCCAGGCGTCTTCACTGGCGGGGTCGGGCGCGAGCAGCGGCATGCTGTCCCCGGGAGCGGCCAGCCGCCGGTACTTCTCGCCCGTGGTGGCCCGGAGCTGTTCCTCGGCCGTCGCCTGCGTGCGCTTGGCGGCAATCACGGCCGCGGCGGTGCTGTCGCGCGCGGCGCGCGCGATCTGCACGTCGGTGATCGCAATCAGGCCGACCTCGAAGCGCCGCTCCGCCTGCTCCAGCTGCCGATTGACGGATTCCAGGGCGGTTTCCTGGGCCGCGAGCTCGTCGGCGGCGCTCAGCACCGCGAAATACTGCTGCGTGACACGCGTGATCAGATCCTCCCGCGCCGCCTGGTAATTCGCCTCCGCCTGCGCCACGGTGGCGTTGGCCTGCTTCAGCGCAATCCAGTTGTTCCATGAGAACAGGTTCACCTGCAGGTTCAAGTTGGCGAACGCGGGCGTGCTCTGGGTCTGGCTCGCGACGCCATACCAGCTCTTGCTCGCCACGGCATTGAGCGGCAGCATGGCGAGGATGGCCTGGGTGCGCGTCTCGCGGCTCGCCCGATGCACCGCTTCGGCCTGCTGCATGGTCGGATCAGCCGCAAGGGCTTGGTCATAAACGGCCTGCAGGTTTTCCGCGCCGGCGATGCTGGCGCCGCAGACGAGAGCCGGGACGATGAGCCAGTGGCGATTCATGCACAGTTTTCCATGTTTGCTGAAGCTGTAGAGGCTGCCGGCGGATCAGTACTCGCCGACTTCCGGGTCGATGTCGCGCGCCCAGGCGTCGATGCCACCTTGTAGGTTGCTGACTCTGGCAAAACCCTGGGCGGCGAGGAAGTCTGCGGCCCGCTGGCTGCGGCCCCCCCGCTTGCACATGACAATGATCTCCGAATCTGCGTCAAGTTCCTTCCAGCGAGCCGGAATTTCATCCAGGGGAATGCACACGCTCCCGGGAATCCGGGCGAGCGCCACCTCCCACGGCTCACGCACGTCGAGCAGGCAGAAGCGCTGACCGGCATCCATATGGGCTTTTAACCCGGCAGGGTCGATCTGGGTTACAGCGCTCATGCCTAAAAACTGAAAGCCGGCGGCACCGGAACGTGTTCGAGCGCTTCCAGCGTCGTCTCGAACAGGGACTGGGTGCTGAACTCGGTGGCCCCGAGGCGGCGCACCAGGCGGGCCTCCATCACCGCGCCCGACCCCACCACGACGAACAGGCGGCCACCGTACTTCAGGGCCCGCTCGAAGCGCGGCTCGTAGATGGGGAGCGAAGCGGTCAGGACGATGACGTCATAGGCCGTTTCACTGACCAGGGAGGCACCATCGGCGGTGGTGACTTCGATGCCCGCAAAGCCGGCTTCCCTCAGGTTGCCGCGTGCGGCCGTGGCGAGAGCGCCGTGCAGCTCGAGCGTCTGCACGTTGCCGCCGAGCGCAGCCAGGCAGGCGGACAGATATCCGGAGCCCGTGCCGATCTCCAGCACCTGGTCGCCCGCTTTCACCTCGAGGGCCTGCAGGATGCGCCCGGCGAGCATGGGCGTCAGCATGTGCTTGCCGAGCGGCAGGGGCAGCGCGCAATCGGCGTAGGCGAGGGAGCGCCAGGCCGATGGCACGAAGCGCTCGCGCGGCACCTGATTCATGGCCGCGAGCGTGCGCGCATCAAGCACGGCCCAGGTGCGCACCTGCTGGGAGATCATCTGGTCGCGAGCGGCTTGGAGAGTCGTCATAGGCGCTGTAATCATACTACGGTTAACTTAATTCGCGGGTGCGCGAGGGCTGTCCAGCGCGGCTTTGGCGCCTACGTGGTAACCCGTAGTGCCGGCATGATATGGTCAATATGCCCACCGGTTCGACCACCCGCTGGGCTATGCTGGAGATATTAAATTGCGGCGTCCTGCAAGTGCACGCCGCACCCTAAGTTTTGGAGGGATCTCCGGCCGTGCCATGACAGTCCTGGCGTTATTTTGCCTGCTATTCGCGTTGCTGGCGCTGGCACTGCTGGTG
>JANXYA010000159.1 GCA_025350345.1 Gammaproteobacteria bacterium | reverse complement strand
CACTGATCGCGACGTTCTGCAGGCTCTCGGTACGCTTCGTGGCCGTGACGATGACCTCTTCGAGTCCGGCGCCTGCGGCAGTGCTCTCATCGGCGTGTGCCGCCGGCAGGCAGGCGAGGATCGCGGTCGCGAGCGGCGTGGCCTTCAGGAGCAATCGTCCGGTTTCCGTGGTGCCGCTACGCCGCAGTTTTCTCTGTCGACTCCGGGTCATTTTTATTGCTCCCCTAGAAACCGTCTCAAAACTACAACCAAGTCCGCGCGCAACGATACCACAGCCCCTCCTGCGCCCGAAACGCTACAAGTGCAGCGAACCACCCGGGAGCCGAGGCTGGTCGTGGTGGCAAAACGACAGAACGGCGGCCCGCAACGCCAGCGTTCGCATCAAAACTGCGCCGGCAATCGAGTCCTGACTAGGGCGCCGGCTTGGCGGGCGGTGCCGCCGGGGTGGGCTGCGCCCCGGGTGCGGCGGGCTGAGGCGGATTTCCGGGCGGCAGGTATCCCCAGGGTCTCGGCCAGTCCTGCCCAGGCCCCATCTGCTGCGCCGCGCAGCCATGCATCATCATGCCGTGCATGCGTCCGCCGTGTGCCGCCATGAACAGGCAGGCCAGTACCAGGAGCGCCGCCAGCGTGAAGGCCCAGAAACCCAGAAACCGGCCGAAGGCCTTCAGGTTCCCATCCGATCGATGCGCCAAATAGAGCACCGCGTAGCCTGCCACCGTCAGCATCGTCGCCGGAATGAGTGCGAGTAGGAAAATCATGTTGCCTCCTCCGCGCCCGGGGCGCTTTAGCCACTGGCCTTGCTGAGCAGCGCCGTCAGCTCGGGCACGATCTTGAACAGATCGCCCACCAGGCCGACATCGGCGACCTCGAAAATCGGCGCCTCGGCATCCTTGTTGATCGCGACGATTGTACGCGCATCCTTGATGCCCGTGAGGTGCTGGATGGCCCCCGATATGCCGATCGCCATGTAGAGCTCGGGTGCGATGATCTTGCCGGTCTGCCCCACCTGCATGTCGCTCGGAACGTAGCCGGCATCGACCGCGGCGCGCGAGGCGCCGACCGCGGCGCCCAGCCGGTCGGCCAGGGCATAGATGAGCTGGAAATTCTCCGAATTCGCGAGCGCGCGGCCGCCCGAGACCACTCGCTTGGCAGATTGCAGTTCCGGCCGGTCGGACTTCGCCGCGTTGATCGAGACGAAGCGGGTATGGGTCGGCAGCACCGCATCGGTGCTCGCCGCCTCGATCGGTGCGCTGCCCCCACCGCCGGCCGCCGCGAATGAAGCCGTACGGATCGTGGCCACGAGCTTGACCTCGGGCGGGGATTCGATCGTCACGATGGCATTGCCGGCATAGGTGGGCCGGCGAAAGCGGTGCGCGGACTCCACGAACATCAGGTCGCTCACCTGCCCCACGCCCAGCAATGCCGCCACGCGCGGCAGCAGGTCCTTGCCGAAGGTGTTGGCCGGGCCAATCACGTAGTCGTAGCCGGCAGCGAGCTTCACCACCTGCGGGGCGAGCACGGCGGCGAGCAGGTGGGCGTTCTCCGCACGCTCCACCACGAGCACCTTGCTGACGCCGGCCAGTTCCGCCGCCTGCGCAGCGATCGCCCCTCCCGCCGCCGCAAACACCGCCACGTGCAGCTCCGCGGCGCCGAGCTTCGCCGCGGCCGTCACGCAACGCGAGCAGCCGGAACCGAGCTGGTGCCCGTCATGATCGGCAATGACCAGCACGCGGCTCATGACACCACCCCACGCTTCCTCAGTTCCGCCACCAGCTCCGGCACATCCTTGACCATGATCCCGCGCGCGCGCGGCACCGGGGGCTCGGTCTTCACCACCCGAAACTGTGGCATCGCATTGACGCCCAGGGCTGCCAGGTCGGTCACGGCCAATGGCTTCTTCTTGGCCTTCATGATGTCCGGCAGCTTGATGTAGCGCGGCTCGTTGAGGCGCAGATCCGTGGTGATGACCGCGGGCAGGTCGATCGAGAGGGTCTCGAGACCGGAATCCACCTCGCGCGTGACCTGGGCCTTCTCTGCCTGCAATTCGAGCTTCGAGGCAAAGGTGACCTGCGGGCGCTCCCACAGGGCGGCCAGCATTTGCCCGGTCTGGCCGGCGTCGTCGTCGATCGCCTGCTTGCCGAGGATCGCGAGGCCAATCTGCTCCTGCCTGATCACCGCCAGCAGCGCGCGCGCCACACCCTGAGGTTCAATCGGCTGGTCGCACTTCACCAGGATCGCCCGATCGGCGCCCATGGCAAGCGCACTGCGCAGCTGCGTCTGCACCTCTTCCGGGCCGACGGCGACTACGATCACCTCGGTGGCCTGATTGCGCTCCCGAATGCGCAGCGCCTCCTCGAGTGCGATCTCATCGAAAGGATTGATGCTCATCTTGACGCCGTCGAGCGCCACCCCGCTCCCGTCGGGCTTGACCCGCACGCGCACGTTGTAGTCGACCACCCGCTTGA
Organism: Gammaproteobacteria bacterium; assembly: GCA_025350345.1. GTDB lineage: Bacteria > Pseudomonadota > Gammaproteobacteria > Steroidobacterales > Steroidobacteraceae > FEN-1191. Next base: position 7,894 of record JANXYA010000159.1, on the reverse strand, counting down.
TACCCACCAGGATCTTCATGCCCTCAGGCTCCCACTCAGCTTGATCTTGCCAAGATATTCATGAATTCATCGACGCGCCAGTCCTCAAGCGCCACCGGATCGGCAAAACACCCCTCGATGCGCTCCGCCTGCGATGACGGGTAATGCGCGCGCACGCTCTGGCGGAATTTATCCACCAGCAGCGGCATGCCCTCGGTGCGCCGGCGCCGGTGACCCACCGGATAGTCGATCTGCACGCGCTCCGTGGCCGTACCGCCCCGGAAGAATACCTGCACGGCATTGCCGATGTAGCGTTGGTCGCGCTGGTAATAGGCGCGGGTAAACCCGGCGTTCTCCCGGACGCTCATTTTCGCCCGCAGCGCGTCGATGCGCGGATCGGCGGCCACCTTATCCTCATAGTCGGCGGCCGTCAGCCGGCCGAAGATCAGCGGCACGGCGGTCATGTACTGGATGCAATGATCTCGATCCGCCGGGTTCGCGAGTGGCCCGGTCTTGTCGATGATGCGCACGCCCGGCTCCTGGGTCTCGATCACCACCCGCTCGATCTGATCAATGCGTCCGTGTACCTCACCGTGCAGCTTCATGGCGCACTCGACCGCGGTCTGCGCATGGAATTCCGCCGGATAGCTGATCTTGAACAGCACATTTTCCATGACATAGCTGCCGAAGGGCTGGGGCGCCCTGAGCGCCTGGCCCTTGAACAGCACGTCCTGGAATCCCCAGCTGCGCGCCGACAGCGCCGAGGGGTAGCCCATCTCCCCGCTGAGGGCGATCAGCGCCAGGCGCACCGCTCGCGCCGTGGCATCGCCCGCCGCCCAGCTCTTGCGCGAGCCGGCGTTGGGCGCGTGCCGATAGGTGCGCAGCGCGCCGCCGTCGATCCAGGCGTTGGAGAGCGCGTTGATCACCTGCTCGAGCGTGCCGCCCAGCAGCGTCGTCGCCACGGCCGTCGAGGCCACGCGCACGAGCAGCACGTGATCGAGCCCGACGCGATTGAAACTGTTCTCGAGGGCGAGTACGCCCTGGATCTCGTGGGCCTTGATCATCGCCGTGAGCAGGTCCCGGACCCGTGGCGCCGGCGTGGCGGACGGCGAGCGCCGCCTCGCCAGATAGTCGGCCACCGCCAGGATGGCGCCCAGGTTATCCGAAGGGTGCCCCCACTCGGCCGCGAGCCAGGTGTCATTGAAATCGAGCCAGCGCACCATCGTGCCGATATTGAAGGCCGCCTGCACGGGCTCGAGCTCCAGGGCCAGCCCCGGGACGCGCGCGCCGCCGGGCAGCGTGGCGCCCGGCACGATGGGACCGAGGAGCCTGGTGCAGGCCGGGAAGCTTAGCGCCTGCAGCGCGCAGGCCAGGCTGTCCATCAGGCAGTAGCGCGCCGTTTCGTAGGCGAGCGGGCTGTCAATGACTGCGGCGTGCGCGTAGGTCCCGATATCGACCAGCAGTGGGTCCGAAGCCGGCCGCTGGGCGGACTTGTAGTCATGGCCGCTCATGGCGCAGTCAGGTCCGCAGCCGCAGGGGCAGGAATTTCTGGGGCTCCGGGCCGGTGTAGTGGGCGCTGGGGCGGATGATCTTGCCCTCCTGACGCTGCTCGATGATGTGCGCGCCCCAGCCCGTCGTGCGCGAGATCACGAACAGCGGCGTGAACATGGCCGTAGGCACGCCCATGGCGTGGTAGCTCACGGCGCTGTACCAGTCCAGGTTCGCAAACATGTTCTTGATCTCGGCCATCACGCCTTCGAGCCGCTCCGCGATCGCGAAGACACGCAGGTCGCCGGCCTCCTCGGCCAGGCGGCGGGCGACGCGCTTGATCACTTCGTTGCGCGGGTCGGCGAGCGTGTAGACCGGGTGGCCGAAACCGATCACCACTTCCCGGCTGGCGACGCGCCGCCGGATGTCCGCCTCGGCCTCCTCCGGAGTGCGGTAACGGAGCTGTGTCTCCAGCGCCGCCTCATTGGCCCCACCATGCTTCGGCCCGCGCAGCGCGCCGATCGCACCGGTGATGGCCGAATACACATCCGTGCCGGTGCCGGCGATCACGCGCGCGGCAAAGGTGCTGGCATTGAATTCGTGCTCGGCGTACAGGATCAGCGAGGTGTGCATGGCCCGCACCCAGGAGGCACGCGGCGCTGACTGGTGCAGCAGGTGGAGAAAGTGAGCGCCGACCGACTCATCGTCGGTCTGCACGCCGATCCGCCGGCCGCTGCGGGAGTAGTGATGCCAGTAGCACAGCGCCGAGCCCAGGCAGGCCACCAGCCGATCGATGATGTCGCGCGCCCCGGATTCGCCGTGATCGGCGCCTTCAGGAGCCAGACAGCCCAGGGCGGAGACCGCCGTGCGCATCACGTCCATGGGATGAGCGCTGGCCGGGAGCAGCTCGAGCACCGCGCACAGCGCCGGCGGGAGCGAGCGCAGGGTGCGGAGCTTCTCGCGGTAGGCGTTGAGCTCCGCGAGGGTCGGCAGCTTCCCGTGGATCAGCAGATGGGCGATTTCCTCGAACTCGCAGGTCTCGGCCACATCAAGGATATCGTAGCCGCGGTATTGCAGGTCGTTGCCCGTGCGGCCCACCGTGCACAGGGCCGTATTGCCCGCCACCACCCCGGACAGGGCCACGGATTTCTTCGGCTTGAACACAGGCGGTGCGGCCGGATCGCTCATCCAGAAGCTCCGAGGAGTCTTGCGCTCGCCCTATTTGTGCTTGCCGGTCGCAAACAGGGCATCGAGTTTCTGCTCGTAGGAATGGTAGTCGAGGTAGTGGTACAGCTCATCGCGATTCTGCATCATGGCCAAGGCCTCGGCCTGGCTGCCCGTGCGCCGGATGATCTGGTAGGTCTTGAGCGCCGCGGCGTTCATCGCGCGATAGGCCGAGCAGCAATACAGCACGATGTCCACGCCAGCCCCACCCAGTTCGTCGCGGGTGTAGAGCGGCGTTTGGCCAAACTCGGTGATGTTCGCGAGTATCGGCACCTTGACCGCCGCCTTGATACGCCGATACATCGACAGGTCCGTCATGGCCTCGGGGAAGATCATGTCCGCCCCCGCCGCCACGCAGGCGAGGCTCCGCTCGATGGCCCGCTCCAGGCCCTCGCTCGCCAGCGCGTCCGTGCGCGCCATGATCACGAACTGCGCATCGGTGCGCGCGTCCACCGCGGCCTTGATGCGATCGACCATCTCCTCCTGCGGCACGATCTCCTTGCCCGGTCGGTGACCGCAGCGCTTGCTCTGCACCTGGTCCTCGATATGGAGCCCGGCCGCGCCCGCCTTGATGAAGGAGCGCACGGTGCGCGCAATGTTGAAGGCGCCGCCCCAGCCGGTATCCGCATCGACGAGGAGCGGTGCGCTCGTGGCATCGGTGATTCGCCGGATATCCGTCAGCACGTCCTCGGGATTGCTGATGCCCAGATCCGGAACCCCGAGCGAATTGGCAGCCACACCGCCGCCGGAAAGATAGAGGGCGCGAAAACCCACGGCTTCGGCCAGGCGCGCGGCATAGGCGTTGATGGCGCCCACGACCTGGAGCGGGCGCTCATCCTCCAATGCCTGCCGGAAGCGCCTGCCGGCGCTGCTGTGAGAAACCATGTGAGTGCGTGTCTTTAAGGAAGCGGCTTAAGGTGTGCGGCGCGTAATCCTCGGCGGCTGCAGAGTTTGCCATAGCACGACGATTGCCGGGAGGCTAATATGCCGAGCGACCTGTTGCGATCCGGTGGCTGCCGATCTGCGGGGATTCAAGCATGAGCAACCATCTGCGCGGCAAGACACTCTTCATCAGCGGCGCATCGCGCGGCATCGGGCTGGCGATCGCGCTGCGCGCGGCCCGCGACGGCGCCAACGTCGCCATCGCCGCCAAGACCGACCAACCCCACCCCAGCCTGCCCGGCACGATTCACACGGCGGCGGCGCAGGTCGAGGCCGCCGGTGGCCAGGCACTCGCCCTCGTCTGCGACATCCGCGACGAGCAGCAGGTCGAATCCGCCGTCGCGGCGACCGTGGCGAGATTCGGCGGCGTCGATATCTGCGTCAACAACGCCAGCGCGATCAGCCTGACATCGCTCCTGGACACACCGCTCAAGCGCTTCGATCTGATGCACGGCGTCAATGCGCGCGGCAGCTTCCTGGTCACGCAGAAATGCATGCCGCACCTGCTCCGGTCAGCGAACCCGCATGTCCTGACGATCTCGCCGCCGTTGTCGATGCAGGAGCGCTGGTTCGCCCCGCACGTGGCCTACTCGATGGCCAAGTTCGGCATGAGCATGGTCGTGCTCGGCGTGGCCGGGGAGTACCGTGGCCGCGTGGGCGTGAACGCCCTGTGGCCGCGAACCGCGATCGACACGGCGGCCATGGCCGCGCTCGCCGCGCACATGCCGATCGGGGCGCTGCGCTCGGCGCGCATCATGGCCGATGCCGCCTACCTGGTGCTGAGCGCCGATGCGCGCCAGACCACCGGAAATTTCTACATCGATGACGAGCTGCTGGCCGCTCACGGGGTGAGCGACCTGTCCGGCTACGGGCCGCCGGGGGTGCGCGACATCGATATCACGCCCGATATCTTCGTGCCGAGCCTGCGCGAGCTGCGCGCTCCGCCCGGCAGCCCGGCACGCTGAGGACTCACCATGAGCGATGTGACTGCGGTCGTTTCCTACGAGCTGCGCGCGGCGGTCGCGCACGTCACACTGAATCGCCCCGCGGCCCTGAATGCCTTCGATCGGGCGCTGCGCCTGCAACTCGCCGCGGCGCTGCAGCGTGCCGCCGCCGATCCGCAGGTGCGAGCCGTGGCACTGCTGGCCTCTGGCCGCGCCTTCAGCGCCGGTGCCGACCTGAAGGAGATGCAGTCCACGAAACGGGCGGATTCCGAGGTGCGGCGGCAGCTCGAGCAGGAATATGCGCCGGGCATACACGCCATCGCCGCCATGCCCAAGCCGGTCATTGCCGCGGTCGAAGGCCTCGTGGCGGGCATCGGCTGTGCCTACGTGCTGGCGAGCGACCTGGTCGTGATGGCAGAGGATGCCTACTTCACCCTCCCGTTCCAGAACATCGCGCTGGTACCCGACGGTGGAATTACCTGGATGCTCGAGCGCCAGATTGGCGCTCGCCGCGCCTTCGAGATCGCAATCGAGTGCGAGCGCGTGCCGGCGGCGCGCTGCCTGGAGCTGGGGCTGGTCAACAAGGTGGTGGCAAAGGGAGCCGCAAACGCCGCTGCCTCGGAGTGGGCGGAGCGCCTCGCGCAGCGCGCGCCGCTGGCGGTAATGCACACCAAGCAGCTGCTGCGCCAGGCCGCGACGGTGGATTTCGCCCAGGGGCTGCGCAATGAAGTGCTGGCGCAGGAGCAGTGCATCGCCAGCGCGGATTTCAGGGAGGGCATCGCTGCCTTCCTCGAGAAGCGCGCCGCCCGCTTCAGCGGTGGGTGATCGGCCCGTGAGGCGCGCCCGGGAGCCAGCCGGATGAGCTCAATGACCACCGGCCAGGTGATCGCCGATTCCCTCATCGCCCACGGCGTCGATACCGTCTTCGGCATTCCCGGCGCGCACATGTATGACTTCAATGACGCGCTAGCGCAACGCCAGGCGCAGCTGCGCTTCATCACCACGCGCCACGAGCAGGGCGCGGCCTACATGGCCTTCGGTTACGCAAAATCCACCGGCAGGGTCGGCGTCTATACGGTGGTGCCGGGCCCCGGACTGCTCAATTCCGGCGCTGCCCTGTGCACGGCCTACGGCGCCACGGCGCCGGTCCTTTGCATCACGGGCAATATCCAGTCGTACCTGATCGGGCGCGGGCGCGGCCAGCTGCACGAGCTGCCCGATCAACTGGCCCTGCTGCGCGGGCTCACCAAGTGGTCCGAACGGGTCAACCATCCAACCGAGGCGGGCGCCCTCATGGCCGAGGCCTTCCGGCAGCTGCGCAGCGGACGCGTGCGGCCCGTGGCCATCGAGGCGCCATGGGACGTGTTTGGCATGAGGGCCGAAGTCACCCCCGTAGCGCCACTGGCACCGCTCGCTCCGCCCCTCCCCGATCCAGCGGCCATCGCTGCCGCGGCGGCACTGATCGGCGGCGCCCGGCGGCCACTCATCATGGTGGGCGCGGGAGCGCTGGATGCCGGGCCCGCCGTGCTTGAGCTGGCGCAGCTTATCCAGGCGCCGGTCACGGCCCACCGCAGCGGCAAGGGGATCGTCAGCGAGGACTCGCCCTACGGCATGTCGCTGGTGGCCGCCTGGGACTACTGGAAGAACTGCGATCTGCTGATCGGCATCGGCAGCCGGCTCGAGCTGCAGTACCTGCGCTGGAGGTGGTTCCCCAGGCCGCTGAAGGTCATCCGGATCGATATCGATCCGACCGAGATGGTGCGGCTCAGGCCCGATGTGGGCCTCGTCACGGACTCGACGCTCGGCGTGCGCGCCCTGCTCGGCGCGCTGCAGCCACAGCCGGCCCGCCGCAAGTCTCTGGAGACGGAGTTCCTCTCAATCAAGGCGCGCGCGCACTCAGCCATCCAGTCCGTCTCACCCCAGCTCGCCTACCTCAATGTCATCCGCGAAGTGCTGCCGCGCGACGGCTTCTTCTGCGAGGAGATCTCGCAGGTCGGATTCGCGGCGCGCTTCGGCTTTCCGGTGTACGGGCCACGCCAGTACGTCACCTGCGGCTACCAGGACAATCTGGGCTTCGGCTTCAACACCGCGCTCGGCGTGAAGCTCGCACATCCGGACAAGGCCGTCGTCACCGTCAGCGGTGATGGCGGCTTCATGTATGGCGTGCAGGAGCTCGCCACCGCCGTGCAGTACGGCATCAATGTGGTGAGCATCGTGTTCAACAACTGCGCCTACGGCAACGTCTGGCGCGACCAGCAAGAACGCTACGAGGGCCGGATGCTGGGCGTGGAGCTGCGCAATCCCGATTTCGTGAAACTCGCGGAGAGTTTTGGCGCCGTAGGGTTGCGCGCGGAGAATCCGCAGCAGCTCAAGGCCGCACTCGAGCGCGCGCTGGGCACTGGCGCACCGGTGCTCATCGAGGTGCCCTGCCCGCGCGGCAGCGAGACCTCGCCGTGGCCGTTCCTGCACCCGCCGCCGCCCCCGGGCTAGGCGCACGGCGCGCCTAGCCAAGCCGGGCCAGGCTTACTTGCCGCCTTCGTACTTGAAGGACACGCTCACGCGCGCGCGGAAGGCCTCGACCTTGCCATTCTTGAGCTGCAGGTCCAGCCGCCCCACCTCGGCCACGCGCAGATCGCGCAGCGTCTTGCCGGCCTTGTTGACCGCCGCGACCGCTGCCTTCTCCCAGGACTGCTTGCTCGTGCCCACGAGTTCGATGACCTTGTAAACGCTGTCAGCCATGGCTCAGGTTCCTCCCCTCAGAATGCCGGATCTCGCCGGCAACAATACACCTGTTGATGCCACCGGGTACTGGCGGGCTACAGGCGCACGCGCCGTTCCAGGTGCTGGCCATCGAGAATGCGGCTGGCGATTTCCTCGATGCTGCACTCGGTGGTATCGAGATGGGGAATGGCTGCGCGCCCGAACAGCGTCAGCGCGGCCCGCAGCTCCGACTGCACCTGCTGGAGCGAGGCGTAGCGGCTGTTCGGACGCCGCTCGTGGCGGATCTGCTGCAGGCGATCCGGGCGGATCGTCAGGCCGAAGAGCTTGGCGCGGAACGGCGCCAGCGCCGCCGGCAGCTCGCCGGTCTCCAGGTCTTCGTCGGCCAGGGGATAGTTGGCGGCCAGGACACCGTATTGCAGCGCGAGGTACAGGCAGGTCGGTGTCTTGCCGGACCGCGATACGCCCACGAGGATCACATCCGCGCTGGCGTAATCGCGCGCACCGGACCCGTCGTCGTTGGCGAGCGCATAGTTGGTGGCGTTGATTCGCGCCGTGTAGGAGGCCAGGTTCGACATGCCGTGCGCGCGGCCGCTGGC
>JANXYA010000101.1 GCA_025350345.1 Gammaproteobacteria bacterium | reverse complement strand
TTAAATGCGTATTGCTTTCGAACTCAGCGCGGAACCGCGTAATGACCAGGGCAAGGGTGCGAGCCGCCGCCTGCGTCATTCCGGCAAGGTTCCCGCAATCCTCTATGGTGCTCACGCCGAGCCCACGCGGCTCGCGCTCGAGCATCACAAACTGCTGGCGCTGGTCAGCGACGAGAAGTTCTACTCCTCGATCATCAACGTGCGGGTCGGAGTCCAGCAGCAGCCGGTCATCGTCAAGGACGTGCAGATGCATCCGGCGCGCAATGCGGTGGTGCACGTCGATCTGCAGCGCGTGCTGGAGAACGAGAAGATCCGCCTGCACCTGCCGATCCACTTCAGGGGCGAGGCTGCCTCGCCGGGCATCAAGACCCAGGGCGGCGTGGTCTCGCACCACATGGCCGACATGGAAGTGGTCTGCCTGCCCAAGGACCTTCCCGAGCACATCGAGCTCGATCTGTCGGGCATGAGCCTCAACGACACGCTGTATGTGAGCGACATCAAGGTGCCGCCGGGCGTGACCATCTCGGCACTGGCGCACGGCGCCAATCCGCCGGTGGTTTCGATCCACGCCCCGCGTGTCGCGGAGCCCGAGCCGGAGGCTGTGGAGGCTGCAGCGGCTGCCGCGGCTGCGCCGGTCGAGGGAGCGGTGGCGGGTGCGGTACCGGGAGCGGCGCCTGCCGCCGGCGCCGCCGAGGCGAAGAAGGACGAGGGCAAGAAGGAAGCCCCCAAGAAGGAAGCCAAGAAATAGGTTGCGGCGTAGCGCGGCTGGCCCCTGGCCAGCGCGCTTTCGTCCGCCATCATCTGCTGTCGGGAACGCCGTGAACCGGCCTGGCGTTGCTTGCTGCGCACCATGAACGATCCGCAACTCAAGCTCATCGTGGGGCTCGGCAATCCTGGCGCCGAGTACGCCCGCACGCGCCACAACGCCGGCTGCTGGTTTGTGGACGAGCTGGCGCGCGCGGGCGGTGCCGCGTGGCGGCGCGAATCGCGCCACCAGGCGGAAGTGGCGCGCGTACGCATCGCCGATTGCGAGTTGTGGCTGCTGAAGCCGACCACGTTCATGAACCGCAGTGGCGCCGCGGTGCACTCGCTTGTGGCCTTCCAGCGCATCGAGCCGGGGCAGATACTGGTGGCGCACGATGACATCGACCTGCCGCCCGGCGTGGTGCGCCTCAAGCAGGGCGGCGGTCACGGCGGACACAACGGCGTGCGCGATGTGATCGCGCATCTGGGCGCGGACTTCTGGCGCCTGCGCATCGGCGTGGGGCACCCGGGTTCCAAGGATCAGGTGATCGATGCGGTACTCGATCGCGCGACGGCTGCCGAGCAGAGTCTGATCGACGCCGCCCTCGAGCGCGCCTGGGCGGCACTGCCCGAGCTGCTGCGCGACGGAGCGCAGAAGGCGATGACGCGCCTGCACACGCGCGAGGAAGCGGATGCAGCGGGCGATCCGCAGGCGGACAAGTGAGCCTCAAGTGCGGCATCGTCGGCTTGCCGAACGTGGGCAAGTCCACGCTGTTCAACGCGTTGACACGCGCGCAGATCGCGGCGGAGAACTATCCGTTCTGCACCATCGATCCGAACGTCGGCATCGTCGCGGTGCCTGACGCACGGCTGGGCGTGCTGGCCGGGATCGCCCATCCGGAAAAGATCGTGCCTGCGGCGGTCGAGTTCGTCGACATTGCCGGGCTGGTGGCCGGAGCCTCCAAGGGCGAGGGGCTGGGCAACAAGTTCCTCGCCCATATTCGCGAGACCGACGCGATTGCCCACGTGGTGCGCTGCTTTGACCACGAGGACATCGTGCACGTCGCCGGACGGATCGATCCACTCGAAGATATCGAGGTCATCAACACGGAACTCGCGCTGGCCGATCTGGCGGTCATCGACAAGGCGGTGGAGCGCGCCGCCAAGGCGCTGAAGAGTGGCGACAAGGAGGCCGCGCGCCGACACGAAATCTATGAGCGGGTACGTGACGCGCTCGATCAGGGCACGGCGGCGCGCCTCGTGCCGCTGACGGCGGAGGAGGGCCGCGAACTTCGCGAGCTGCAACTGCTCACCGCCAAGCCGGTGATGTACGTGGCCAACGTGGATGAAGCCGCACTGAGGCACGACAATGCCTACCTCGCTGCGCTCCGGGAGCGCGCGCGTGGCGAGGGCGCGACGGTGGTGCCGGTGTGTGCGGCGATCGAAGCCGAGATCTCGCAGCTCGAGGAAGCCGAGCGGGCCGAGTTCCTCAGGGACCTGGGGCTCGCCGAGCCGGGCCTGAATCGCGTCATCCGCGCCGGCTACGAACTTCTCGGCCTGCAGACCTACTTCACCGCGGGACCGAAAGAAGTGCGCGCCTGGACGGTGCGCCGCGGCAGCACCGCGCCGCAGGCGGCCGGGGTCATCCACACCGATTTCGAGCACGGATTCATCCGCGCCGAGGTGATCTCATTCGACGATTTCGTGCACTACCGCGGCGAGGCGGGTGCGCGCGCGGCCGGCAGGATGCAGCGCGAAGGCAAGGAATACGTCGTCCGCGAGGGCGACGTCATGCACTTTCTCTTCAACGTCTAGGGGCGCCGTGGCGCGCCGGTTGCCGGCATCGCCATGAGCCGCGCGCGCAATGCCAGTACGTCCTGCTTGAGCAGGATCAGCAGCGCGCGCGTGTCGTCGCCCTCGGCCGTATCGCCGGATTTCAATACGCTGCGGCAGTAGCCGCTGAAATAGTCCACGTAGAGCCGCTCGTAGGCGTGCAGGGGCTCGCCAAAGGCCTGGTGTGCGAGCAATGTGGTGCCGATGCGCTCGGCGCAGATCAGGCTGGCCGCGCTGCGCAGGTAGTTGGCGTGTTCGGCGATCACGGCGTGCGAATAGCTGCTGTGGCCGTGGAAATGCCGTACCAGGCGGCGACGGGCGTGACCACGCAGCCGATGCTCGCGCAGGTACTCGAACAGCGCCTTGCGGTGAGTGAGCGAAAACGCCGTCGACAGCAGGGCCCGCACCTGCAGGCCCGTGCGCGCCGTACCGGCCACGGCCGTCATCAGGCGCGTGTGCTCGCTTTCCCAGCGCCGATAGTCCTGTGGATTTCCCAGTATCTGGCCCGCGATGCGCTGCTCCGCCAGATTGCCGGAGCGCGCGGCCTGCGTGAGCTGCGCGTCGGACTCCTCCATGAGCTGCTCGAGGCTCAGCCGCGGCGGTCCCGCCGCCAGATCAAGCCGGAGCAGCCGCGTGAAGGTATCGGCAATGGTCTCCTTGGCAGCTGGACGAGCCATTTAAAGCGTGATCCTCCTGGGTACTGCCGTCTTCGCGCTGGCTCGCAGCCACCGGCGACAGTTGCGACGCGGATGGTCGCATCTATTGCCCGGAAAGCCCAAATGAATTTTTCGATATGGGGGCCGTTGGATTTTCGCCACCGCACCGGAACGGACACGGTGATGCCCAAAGTAGTGCGTGGCAGGCAGTTCAGGCTTGACG
>JANXYA010000084.1 GCA_025350345.1 Gammaproteobacteria bacterium | reverse complement strand
CCTCGAAGCGGAACAGGCGTATGCGCGCGACGAGCTTGCTCTCCAGGTCCGGGTCGCCGAGCTCGCTGCTGACCACGTGGCATTCGGTAACCTCGCCGGCCGGCGATATCGTCAGCCGCAGCACCAGCTTGCCCTGCAGGTCGGCGCGCTCGCGCAGCGCACGGCCGTACAGGGCGTAAATGGCGCCCTTGTTCCGATCGAAGACCAGTGCGATCTCCTCCTCGCTGCGCGCCGCCTTGCCGCCGCTGCCGTTGCGCGTGGCCCGATTCTGCGCCGCATCGGAGGCAATGCGGGAACTGACCGCGGTCGTGTTGTGATCGGAGAGCGCGCCGGCGCCAGAACCGAAGCCACGGCTGGCATTCGCAGTGACGATGCCGGCCGAACCGACGCCGACCTTGGAGGAAATCAGCGAGCGCTCGGAGCGCGCATCCTGGCTGACCGCAGTAGTGAGCTGGCGATCCTGCAGGGTCTTGGTATCGAGCTGGTCGCGCAGATCGGCGAGTTCGTCCTTGATGGCGCGCATCGCCGCCGAATTGGCCATCTTCTTGCGTGTGTCGACCGGCTTGGGCGCCTCGGTTGGCTTGGGCTCGACCTTGGGCTTTTCCGGCTTGGGCTGCTCCACCGGCTTCGGCGGCGGAGGCTTCGGCAACGCCTCCTCCATCAGGCGCGCCAGCCGGGGCGGCACCGCTTCTTCCGCGCTGGCGCGCTTCGGCAGGTGAATGAACGGCAGCACCAGGCCGACAAACAGCACCGCCCCCAGGCCGATGAGCAGGTAGCGCCGGAAACGCCGCTGCTCCTCGGGATCGGCATCCCAGGGCAGGTCGAACGTGCGGTAATACTGCGTTAGCTCCACCGAATAGGTCTCCGCTCTACAGCTTCCTGCGCAACTGGTCCAGGTTCACTGCCTTTTCCTTCTGCATCAGCGCGAAGGAGAGGCGCCCATAATCGGCGTCCGTGCAGGTGCTCATCACTTTCTTCAGCACCTCATAAGGCGTGCTCTTGTCCGCCATCACGGTGATCTCGCGCGCAGCGATGGTCTTCTCCGTCATCACCTGGCCGATCAGCGTCGGGCGCTTGAGGGCCGCACGGAGCGGGGCGATGATGCTGCCGGCCGTGTTGCGCACCTCCTGGAGGCTGGCGATACGCTCGCCCTGCACGAACAGATCGTCCCGCGTGAGCATCACGACCACGGTTTCGCGCGGCCGCTGTTCGGAAACCGACTGTGGAATGTCGATGCCCTTGCTGTTCTGCACGACCTCGACCTCGGTCGAATACACCAGCAGGAAGGACACCATGACGCTCAGGATGTCGATCATCGGAATCAGGTTCAGCTCGGCGTCGGCCTTGTTGCGTATCTGGTGCTGCAGCATGCGCCGCGCGCGATTCGACATGCTCATGGCGCAGCTCCCGCACCGTTGACCGGCACTGGGGCATCGCCGATCGACACTTCCGGGAACAGCTCGGCCTGCACGGTGCTGAGCCCGGCGTTGACCTCGACTACCCGCGTCCGGTCCATCACCTGCACGAGCGTGTCGTAGGGCGTCTGCGGCTCGAGCAGGATGGTCGCTTCCGTCTTGTCCGGATAACGCGACTTCACGAACTTCAGGTACTCCGTCAGGCCATCCAGGTCATAGCCCTTGGGAGTATTGGGCAGGGTACGGAGTGGCCCGGTGCCGCGGTCGGCGACCACCAGCAGGTTGTCGCGGACAATGATCTCCAGATTCAGGCCCGGGGGCAGCTCGGGGAAGCTGGCGTTGTTCGACGGCAATCTCAGGTCGAGCACCACGGTGCGCGAAAAGATGGCTGTCATGAGCAGGAACGTCACCAGCACGGTAAAAATGTCGATCATCGACACCAGGGTCAGTTCCGATGGCCGGCGCTGCCGGCGCAGCAGTTTTCTCAGGGCTTGGGAGCGACGCATGTGCGTTCTCGCTTGAGGTGGCCGGGATGCTTCAGACCGCTGCCTTGCTGCGTTCGGTCACCGCATTGAGAAACTTCACCGAAGCCATTTCCAGGCTGTCGATGAGTTCGGTGGTCTTGGTCTGCAGCACGGCGTGAATCACCAGCAGCGGCACCGCCGTCATCAGGCCGAAGGCCGTACAGTTCATCGCCACCGAAATGCTGGCCGACAGCAAATTCGCTTTGTCGGCAGGGTTGACCGTCGCTACCGCCGCGAAGGCATTGATCAGGCCCACCACGGTGCCGAGCAACCCCAGGAGGGTAGCCAGGTTGGCAAAGGTCGCCAGG
>JANXYA010000081.1 GCA_025350345.1 Gammaproteobacteria bacterium | reverse complement strand
TTGGCGCGCCCGACGCGAACGGGCGCGGCACCCTCGTCCTCACGAGCGGCAGTACGAGCTTCCACCTTGCCTACTACGTCATCGATGCGAATCGCCTGCTGATCGTCAGCGCCGAGGCCACCGCCACCACTCCGCGACTGGCCGGTTTCCTCACCCGGCAGAGCGGAACCTTCGACAACACCAGCCTGAGCGGATCGGCTGTACTGAGCCTGTGGGGCTCCAATGGCGCGCCGGTCTCGCCCGCTTCAGTGCTGGCGCTCGGCCGCCTGTCGAGCGCCAATGCCGTGAGCGGCACCGTCAATCTGCTGCTCGACACCGCCAACCTGGCCACGGCAACACTGGACGCGAGCTTCACCGGCGCCGCCTACGCGGTTGACGCCGACGGCCGCACGACGCTCAGCTACACCGATGGGACCGTGACGCGCAACTTCGTGCTCTATCTGGACGGCGCGGCCAATGGTTACGTCGTGGAGAAAGGCAGCAGCGTCGGCAGCGCCGGCCTGCTGGAAGCGCAGGTCGTGGGCCCCTACCCCAATACCTTGCCCGGCCTGTTTGTGAATGGCACGCAGTTCGCCCAGGATGTCGCACCGATGCTGCTGCTGCCCTCGGTCAACATCTCGGCCGGCTCACTGTCGGCCTCGAATGGCAGCGGCTTCTTCGCCATGGATCCGGCCACGGGCCGCGGCATCGGTACGTTCACGCCGACCGGCAGCCTCACGACTGTGGTCGTGCTCTACGAGGTCGGTCCGAGCAAGGTCGTGACCATGCGCCTGGGTATCTCAAACCGCAGCGCCGTGATCGACTGGCTGGGGAATTAGCGCAGGCGCAGCAGGATCTTGCCGACGTGCCGGCTGCTTTCCATCAGCCGGTGCGCCGCGGCAGTTTCCGCCAGAGGAAAGCTGGCGTGCACATGGGTGCGCACCCTTCCTGCCGCCAGCGCGGGCCAGACCTCGCGCAACAGTGCGTCGCGGATCGCGCTCTTCTCGGCGAGAGTCCGTGGCCGCATCGTCGAACCGGTGATGACCAGCCGATTGCGCAGCACCGGATTGAAATCCACCTCGGCGCGTGAGCCGTGCTGGAAAGCGATGAACACCAGCCGCCCGTCGCGCCGCAGCAGGCTTAAGTTGCGCGGAATGTAATCGCCCCCGACCATATCGAGCACCACGTCCACGCCCTCACCGGCGCACAGCTCGCGCACCCGCTCGACAAAATCCTCGGTACGGTAATTGATCGCATGCTGCGCGCCGAATTCCCGGCAGAAACGCGCCTTGTCCTCGTCCCCCACCGTGACGATGCAGGTGGCGCCGCGCAGCTGCGCGAGCGCGATCGCTGCGAGGCCGATGCCGCTGGACCCCCCGTGCACGAGCAGGCGCTCACCGGCTGCCAGATGACCGAGATCCACCAGATTTGCCCAGACCGTAAACCAGTTCTCAGGCAGGCAGGCCGCCTGCTCCAGCGACAGGCCGGCAGGCACTGGCAAGGCCTGCCCCACCGGTGTCCGACAATATTCCGCGTAGCCACCGCCGGGCGTCAGGGCGCACACCGCATCACCCACCTGCCAGCCGCTGACCTCCGCCCCCAGCGCGGCGACGTGTCCGGCGACTTCCAGGCCCATCACCGGGGAAGCATCGGGCGGGGGCGCATACTTGCCGTCCCGCTGCAGCAGATCGGGGCGATTGACGCCCGCGTAATCCACCTCGATCAGCAGCTCCCCGGCCCGCGGCACCGGTACGGGCGCCTCGCCGACGCGCACTGACCCCGCGCCACCGTCCGGACCCACTTCGATCTGCTGCATGAGCACCCCCGAGCATGAATGCCGGCTGCGTTGGAAGATAATATACGCGCTGCCCCACTCCGTTGGACGAGGCGGGACTGTCTGCACGCCGTGCCTGAATCCCTGCAAAGCCGACGCCGGCGGGCGACATCTGGACGCTGCGGCCGGCGGCAGCGTAGCGTGAGCGTCCTAAATTGCCGGAGTGCCCATGAATCGAATTAAGTCAGCCCGGTCGCGAAGCCCCTGGATTGGAATGGCGGTGCTGGCCGCTATGCTCCCGGGCCTGGTTGCACCGCCAAGCCGCGCCGCGGACCTCGTCGGCTTCTACGCCGGCGGCGCCTTCGGCCAGGCCCAGGTCGAAGCCGGCACATCCACCTTCGGCGGTTTCAAGGAAAACCACAGTGCCTATGAGCTGATGGTGGGACTGCGACCGATCGCGCCGATTGGCGTCGAGGTGGAATACCTAAACTTCGGCCACCCGAATGGGGTGGTTGGAGGCTGGCCGACGGACGTCTCGATGAAAGGCACGGCTGCGTTCGCATTGATGTACCTGCCGCTGCCGCTGCTTGATCTGTATGCCAAGGCGGGCGTTGCCCGGCTCGATAGCCAGCTGCGCACCGTCACCACCTTCACCTGCACGACCATGAATCCGGGCTGCAATGTATTTCGGGTCGCGAGCACCGACACGCACTTTGCCGCAGGCGTGGGCGTGCAGGTGAAGATGGGATCCTGGACCGTGCGCGGCGAATACGCCGGCTTCAGCGTCGCAGGCGGCACACCCGGCCTGACATCGATCGGATTGATGTGGACCTTGTTCTAAGGCGCCCGTTTACTTCGAGGACAAGGTACTCGCCACGAAATCCAGCGCGCCACGGAGCGAGCTCGACATCGTGGCCGTCGTCTGCGGATGCTGCACCAGCGGGATGATCTTCTTGCACAACTGCTTGCCCAGCTCGACGCCCCATTGGTCGAAGGCATTGACGCCCCAGATGAGGCTCTGCACGAAGACCTTGTGCTCGTAGAGGGCCAGCAGGCGGCCGAGCGTGGGCGGATCGAGCCGCGGGAACATGATCAGCGTCAGGGGCCGACTGCCCGGATGAACCTTGTGCGGCAGCAGCTCGGCGATGCGCGCGGCTGCCAATCCCTGCCGGCGCAGTTCCGCTTCGACCTGCGCCGCATCCTGCCCCAGGGCGAAGGCCTCGGCCTGCGCCAGCGCGTTGGCGATGGCCAGTTCCTGCTGCGGCTGGCTGTCGCAGGAGGAGATCACGGGCAGCAGAAAGTCGCAGGCGACGCGCGCGCTGCCCTGGTGCAGCATCTGGAAGAAGGAGTGCTGGGCATTGCTGCCCGGTTCACCCCAGATCACGGGGCAGGTGGGCACCGGCGCGGGTCGGCCGTCGAGCCGCACCGATTTTCCGTTGCTTTCCATTTCGAGCTGTTGCAGGTAGGCCGGGAGCCGCGCCAGCCGCTGGTCGTAGGGCAGCACGGCGTGGGTCGGCAGCCCGAGGAAATTGACGTTCCACACCCCGAGCATGGCCGCCAGCACCGGCAGATTTTGCGCCCACGGCGCGCTCTGGAAATGCTGGTCCATCTCGGCGGCTCCGCCGAGCAGGGCCTCGAACTGCGCCGCGCCGATCGCGATGGCGAGCGCCACGCCGATCGATGAGCACAGCGAATAGCGCCCACCCACCCAGTCCCACATCGCAAAGCGGTAGTCGGCGTGCACGCCGAATTCGTCCATGGCCTTCTGGTTGGTGGAAACCGCCGCGAAGTGCTGCGGCACCGCGGCCGGTCCCAGCCGTGATTGCAGCCACGCGCGCGCCACGAGCGCATTGCTGCGCGTCTCGAGCGTGGTGAAGGTCTTGGAACAAATGACAAACAGCGTGCGCGCCGGGTCGGCCTCCTGCAGCAGATCGGCGAGCTGACAGCCATCGACGTTGGAGACAAAGGCGACCCGCGGTGCAGCCTGCGTGTATTGGCGCAGCGCCTCGACGGCCATGGCCGGGCCGAGGTCAGAGCCCCCGATGCCGATGTTGACCACCAGCGTGAAGGCCTGTCCCGCGCTTGAACGGATCAAGCCAGTGCGCACGCGCTCGGCAAAATCCAGCATGCGCGCGCGCTCGGCGCGCACCAGCGCATCGATGTCGACGCCCCCCACCATGAGCGGTGCCGGTTCGCCCACGCGGCGCAGCGCCGTGTGCAGCACCGCCCTGCCCTCGGTGAGATTGATGGCATCGCCGCGGAACATGGCCGCAGCGCGCTCGCGCACCCCAAGCTGCCCGGCCAGTGCGCTGAAGGCCGCCAGCACCGGCGCATCCACGCGCTGGCGGGAATAGTCGAATAGCAATCCGGCCGCCCGCACCGAGCAGTGCGCGAAGCGCTCGGCGTCGGCGGCAAAGAGCGAGCGCGTAGAGGCGAGGAGCGGAGCGGCGGCACTCAGCTGCGCCCAGGCCGGGCAATCCACTCCTGCGGGCATACTCGGGGTCGGGGTCGTCACTTCTCGCTCTCTACGCCCACTGCGCTGCCGTATTCTACGCCGGCTGACATGACCGGCAGGCCTCGTTACAGCGCCAGCACCAACCGCATGCCGGCCTCAACGTCGCGCAGGGCCTCGGGCGGGATGCGCCCCACCCGCTGCGTCAGGAACCGCTTGTCCACCGCGATGAGCTGGGAAGCGTTCACCACGGAATCACACTCCAGGCCGCTGGCCTTGCGGGCCAGGCGGATGTTTCCGGGCGCATCGGCCAGACGCAGATTGGCAGCAATGAGTGCGCAAATCGTCGTACGGATCGCACTCTCATTGAAGTCATTGGACTGGACAATGAGGACAGGACGGCGATATCCGGGAGCCGAACCCGCCGGATCGCCGAGCGAGGCCCACCAGATCTCGCCCCGGCGCACTACCACTTTTCCTTGGGCAGTGACCGCGACTGCATTTGCTCCAGGAGCGGATCGAGCGTGGAGTCTTCGGGGTCGTTGCCATAAACAGCATCCAGTCGCTCGCGTACGCCGAGGAATCTCTCTGCCTTGACGAAATCGGCGACGGCATGGGCGTACAGTTCGCTGCGCGACCAGCCGCGGCGCTTCGCCAGGCGCTCGGCATCCTCGAAAATCGGGTCTGGAATGGAAATGGCGGTCTTCACGGCCAGAGTATAACCTGGGTTATACCCGACACACGAACCTGCTACTGAGCGCCTATCCGGTAGTAGTCCCGAAACCAATCGACGAAGCGTGCCACTCCCACCTCGATCGGCGTGTCCGGGCGGTAGCCGATCGCCGCGGCCAGTTCGCTGATGTCGGCGAAGGTGTCGGTCACGTCCCCGGCCTGGCGCGGCTTCATGACACGCTCGGCCTTGCGACCGAGACTTGCTTCGAGCAGCTCGATGTAGCGCAGCAGCTGGATGGGGCGGTGGCTGCCGATGTTGTAGAGGCGGTAGGGCGCCGTGCTGCTGGCTGGATCCGGAGCAAGACCGTTCCACTGTTCATCGGCCGTGGCCGTCCGGTCGATGATGCGCACGACGCCCTCGACGATGTCATCCACGTAGGTGAAGTCGCGCTGGTGATGGCCGTTGTTGTAGACCTCGATGGGCCGGCCATCGACGATCGCGCGCGCGAAGCGGAACAAGGCCATGTCGGGCCGGCCCCAGGGCCCGTAGACCGTGAAGAACCGGAGCCCCGTGGTGGGCAGTCCGAACAGTGCCGCGTAGCTGTGCGCCAGGAGCTCGGTGGATCGCTTGCTGGCCGCGTACAGCGACAGGGGGTGCGCGGCCGGTTCATGGACCGATGAGGGCAGCCTGGTGCTGGCGCCGTACACCGAGCTGGTGGAGGCGTACACCAGATGCTCGACACCATGATGACGGCAGCCTTCGAGGACGTTCAGCGTGCCGAGTACATTGCTGGAGATATAGCTGTGCGGATCCTTGAGTGAATGGCGCACGCCGGCCTGGGCGGCCAGGTGCACGACGCGCTGGAATTTTTCGCGTGCGAAGAGCTGGGCCACGCCGGCCTGGTCGGCGAGATCGAGCTTCACAAAGCGGAAACCGCGCTGGCCGTCGAGTCGTGCCAGGCGAGCCCGCTTCAGCGTGACATCATAGTAGTCATTGAGGTTATCCAGGCCGATGACCTCATCCCCGCGCGCCAGCAGGCGCTGCGAGGTGAAGTAACCGATGAAGCCGGCGGCGCCGGTGACCAGCAGCTTCATGGCTGGCGCCAGAGGCACCGACCGTGGCTTTCCTGTTGCAGCAGATCCTGGAGCTTCGCGTGGGCCAGGCGCTCCTGCTCGTTTGCGGCCACCACCCGCAGCGGAGGACCGGAGCCCGTCTCGCCCTCGCCGCCCCGGACGATGTCGCCCGCCCGGCCCGCGCCGTGGCGCGATCCTTCCTCCAGCGCCAGCGCGCTCTGCCCGCCGGTCATCGCCAGATAGACGTCCGCCAGGATGCGTGCATCGAGCAGCGCGCCGTGCAGCTCACGGTGCGAATTGTCGATGCCGTAGCGTTTGCAGAGCGAATCGAGGTTGTTGCGTTGTCCCGGGTGCATCTGGCGCGCAAGCGCCAGGGTATCGAGCACCGGGCAGAGCTCCCCGAGCCGGACCGGCGTGGGCGCCGCGAGGCGCGCAAACTCGGCATCGAGGAAGCCAAGGTCGAAGCTGGCGTTGTGGATGATCAGTTCCGCGCCGGCGAGGAACTCGGTGAATTCCGTGGCGATCTCGGCAAAGCGCGGCTTGCCGGCCAGATCCTGGAGCGAGATGCCGTGGATCGCGCGGGCGCCTTCATCGATGTCGCGCTCGGGATCGAGGTAGCGGTGAAAGTGGCGCTCGCTGGCGCGGCGGTTGAGCAGCTCGACGCAACCGATTTCAATGACGCGATGCCCGCGCGTGACTTCAAGACCCGTGGTTTCGGTGTCCAGTACGATCTGTCGCATCAGCGCGATTCTACCCCAAGCAGTGCATCGATCGCGGCGTTGGCGAGCCGGTCACAGCGCTCATTGCCGGGATTTCCCGCGTGCCCCTTCACCCAGTGCCATGCGATCTCGTGTCCGGCCGCCAGCGCCTCGAGCTGCTCCCACAGGTCCTGGTTCTTCACCGGCTTGCGCGCGGCCGTGCGCCAGCCGCGCGCCTTCCAATCCGCCAGCCAGGCGGTGATGCCCAGCTGCACGTATTGCGAATCGGTAAACACGCGCGCGCGCACGCGGCGCTTGAGCGCACGCAGGGCCTCGATCACCGCCAGCAGCTCCATGCGATTGTTGGTGGTCGCCGATTCCGCCCCGGACAGCTCGCGTTCATGCCCGCCGCTGATCAGCAGTGCGCCCCAGCCCCCCGGGCCCGGATTGCCGCGGCAGGCGCCGTCGGTGTAGATGTCCAGCTCCTGCATCGCGCCACTCATGCCGAAGGGTTCACCAGGCCGCCGAGCAGCGCCCGCGGATCGCGCCGGCGTGGCCGGATTGGCGTGAGCGCATAGACGCGCTTGCGCGCCTTGAGCAGGTACCCTCCGGCGGGCAGCGGATTGAACAGGCCACGATGCAGCATGCCGGGGACCCGCGCGCGGGCGCGGGGTTCGACCGGCAGGACGTACAGGTAGCGGTGCACGGCGCTCACTTCGTAGCCGAGCAGGACCAGCCAGTCGCGCACGCGCCCTTCCGAGAGCAGACGGCTGAAGCCGGGCGGAAAGCCCGTCCGGCTCGCCGCCGTGCGCAGTCCCCACAGGCTCCACGGATTGAAGCCCAGCACGATCAGGTGCCCTTCGCCGAGCAGCACGCGATCGGCTTCCCGCAGGACCGCGTGCGGGTCCGGCTCGATCTCGAGGCAATGCGGCAGGAGTACGGCATCGATCGTGCCGGTGGCGATGGGGAGCGAGGCGGGACGGGCGATGATATCGGGTGCTTCCCCGCCCTGGCCCCCGGGACCGATGAGGCACTGCCTGCGGGTACGGCTCGCGCGCAACAGCTCCCGTCCCCGCCCCCACTCGCCCAGCTGCAACAGTTCGAGGCCGAAGACATCGTCCATGGCAGAGCTCAGCAGCTGCGCCTCGGCGAGCGCCAGGGCACGCCCCAGCGCCCCGCCCTGCCAGCTGCCCAGTCCACAGGGATATTCGGCCGTGCCCATTGAGACTGTGACGCGCTCCCCAAAAACGCTAGCAATTATGTGAACTTACAGGTTAAATTAGGTCAGCCGGATCACATTAGTATCCGGCGCCCATACCGTAACATGTTATCGGCCCGGCACTGGGATGGAACAATTTGTCTAAGCCGATTCGACCCCTCGATACAGCCGTTTTCAGCGTGGTTGCGCTCCTGGCGCTCAGCGGGTGCGCTGGCCAGCCGCGCGCGCCCGAGCCGAGGCTGCCGATCAGGGTCATCGCGGCGGCCAGCCCGGCCACGGCGGCCGTGCCGACTCGGGCATCGACGCCTGAGGAAACGCCGGCGGCGCTAGTTCCTCCATTGCCGGAAGAAGCGGCGGCGGTGGTGCAGCCGATCGACCCACCGACGCTCAGCGACCGTTCGCTGGTCGCGCCGCCCCCCCCTGATCTGTTCGTGCGCCTGCGGGCCGGTTTCAAGCTCGAGGATGTCGATGCAACGATCGTCGATCGCGAACTGAACTGGTACGCCAATCATCCGGACTACCTGGAGCGCACCTGGGGTCGCGCCGAGCAATACCTCCACTACATCGTCGAGCAGCTCAACGCCCGCTCGATGCCGCTGGAACTGGCCCTGCTGCCGGTGGTCGAGAGCGCCTTCGAGCCCTATGCCTACTCACGGGCGCGCGCCTCGGGCCTGTGGCAGTTCATCTCGGGCACCGGTTCGCTCTATGGCCTGAAGCAGGACTGGTGGTACGACGGACGCCGTGATGTGATCGCCTCCACCCGGGCGGCGCTCGATTACCTCCAGTCGCTCCACGATGACCTCGGCGGCGACTGGCTGCTGGCCATCGCGGCCTACAACTGCGGTGAAGGCAACGTGCAGCGGGCGATCAACCGGAACCTGCGCCTCGGCCGACCCACTGATTTCTGGCATCTGAAGCTGCCGACCGAGACCCGCGCCTACGTGCCCAAGCTCCTGGCGATGCGCCGCATCGTCGCCGACCCCGCCGCCTATGGCCTGGAGTTCAGCCAGATCTCGGACGAGCCGTTTTTTGCGCAGGTGGCCACCGGCGGGCAGATCGACCTGCAGGTGGTCGCCGAGATCGCCGGCATCACCAAGGAAGAGCTCTACGAGCTCAACCCGGCCTTCCATCGCTGGGCCACGGACCCGACGGGCCCCTACAGCCTGCTCGTGCCCGTGGAGGCCGCCGACGGCCTGGAGCAGACCCTCTTGAGCCTCACACCCGAGCAGCGCATGCGCGTGGATCGCTACGAGGTGCACCACGGCGACACGGTGGCGTCCATCGCCACGCAATACTCCACGACACCGGAATTGCTGCGCCATCTGAACAACATGGACAGCAAGGAGAAGCCGCTCATCGGCGCCGTGCTGCTCGTGCCCTCGAGCACGATCCAGCTACCGGAGAAGGCGATGCGCGCGGCAGCGCTGGTCGATCGCCCGGGCCGCATGAGCGGCCGGCGTGGCTCACGCCACGGTCTGCACGTCGTGCGCCGCGGCGATACGCTCTACGGCATCGCCCACCGACTGGGGACAGATGTCGCCACGCTCGCGCGCCTGAACAACATGGAGGTCACCGACCCGCTGCGCGCCGGCCAGCGCCTCGTGGTCTCCAGCCGCGCGCCGCGCGCCGAGGAGGGCGGCACGCGCAGCAGCGGCAGCAGCCCAGCCAACGCCCGCCAGGTCACCTACACGGTGCGCCGCGGCGACACGCTCTATGGCATCGCGCGAATACTGCAGGTCACGGTGCGCGACCTGCTCGGCTGGAATGGCATCTCCACCGACGGCGCCATCCGCCCGGGGCAGAAACTGGTGGCCTTCGTCAACGGGCGCGGCTGAACGATGGGGATGCTGGAGGGGAAGCGCGCGCTGATTGTCGGCGTGGCGACGGATCGTTCGATCGCCTGGGGCATAGCCCAGGCCATGCACGCCCACGGCGCCCAGCTGGCCTTCACCTACGCCAACGAGCGCTTTCGCGAGCGCGTCGAGCCGCTGGCGCACTCACTCGGCGAGCGTCTCACGATGCCGCTGGATGTCACGATCGATGAACAGATCGATGCGGTAGCCGCGCGCCTCGCGCGCGAGTGGGGGCAGCTCGATATCCTCGTGCACGCCGTCGCCTTTGCCCCGCGCGAAGCCATCGACGGGAGCTTTAGCGCCAATACCTCGCGCGAGGCGTTCCGCATTGCCCACGATGTCTCCAGTTATAGCTTCACTGCCCTGGCTCGTGCCACTGCCCCGCTGATGGCCGGCCGGCCCGGCGCGATGCTGACACTCTCCTACCTGGGCGCCGTGCGCTCGATCCCGAACTACAACGTCATGGGGCTGGCCAAGGCGAGCCTGGAGGCGAACGTGCGCTTCCTGGCCGCCGACCTGGGGCCCAGTGACATCCGTGTCAACGGCATTTCGGCCGGCCCGATCAAGACCCTCTCGGGCGCCGGCGTCGGGGGCTTTCGCAAGATGCTCGGCTACGTGGCCCGCGTCGCGCCGCTGCGCCGCAACGTCACGATCGAGGACGTCGGTAACGCCGCCACCTTCCTGTGCTCGCCGATGGCCGCGGGTGTCACCGGCGAGATCCTCTACGTCGACAGCGGCTTCAGCACGGTGGGCATGAGCTTCGCCGACGAGGCTGGAGCCGATTGATTCCTCCGCCTGATCGGGATCAGGGCGAAGTGACAATCTGGCCGCGCAACTCCCCGGTGGGGTTCGCCGCCGAAAGCACGTTCGCGTACCACAGGCCGCTGCCGTAATCCGTGACGTTTTGACTCGTGAGCGTCACGGCTTCGTTCAGATAGTGATTGGGATCCAGCGCATCCACAGCCAGCGGAGCCAATTGGGCGCCCACTGCGCCCACGGCGCCGGTATCCACTTCGGCCAACGTCGCGCTGATGCCGCTCACGTGGACGTGCACGGCAGCTTTCATCCCGGTGCTGTCCACCGTGGCCACCGCCAGGCCGGTGCCGGCTGAAACGACCGCGGGGACTTCGGCGCCCCCTGTCAGGGTCGCGACCTTGATGCTGAATCCGGACGGCAGCAGCTGCGCGCGCAGCTCGCCGTTGGGATGGGCGGCCGAGTTCATCACCACGTAGAGTTTGCCGGCGGCGAGATCGATGAGCTGCCCGGCGGTGAGGCTGGTGGACGCGGGCACGTCCCACTCATTGGCGTTGCCGGAATTCTGCGTCAGGATGATCAGCGCGGGGGTACTGCTATTGCCCGCGTAGGCATCGCCGATTTGCACGGTCGCGATCGTGCCGCTGAGCATCACATTGCCGCTGATGGCGCCATTGGCGGTGTTGATCGTAAAGCTGCCGGTACCGGTCGCGGCCGTCGTCACAGCCGGGAACAGCAGGCCCGGAGTCAGCGTGACGGGGAATGTCTGGTTGTTGCTGACCGTGAGGGTGACAGTCCCCGACGTGGCCGTCTGGCCCACCGAATCCGTGACCACCGCGCTGATCAGGTGCGCACCGTCCGCATACGCGCCCGTGTTCCAGCTGTAGCTGTAGGGCGCCGTCGTAACGGCGGATCCGACCGCCGTGCCGTCGATGCGAAACTGGACGTTCATCACTGTGTAGGTACCGGCGCCCGCTGCCGTCGCCGTGAGTGTCACCGTGCCGCTGACCGTGCCCGCCACGTTCATGATCGCCACCGTGGGCATGCAGGAACCGTAGCCCCCGCAACCACTCATCCCGCCTCCGCCTCCGCCGCC
>JANXYA010000060.1 GCA_025350345.1 Gammaproteobacteria bacterium | reverse complement strand
CTCCGCATTGGTGGCGCGCTCGGCATAGATGGGCAGGGAATTGGCGACACCGCGCGGTACGGCGGCGACGCGGCGCTGGTGGAGCTCGGAGTTGCTGGTCATGGACGTCCTCGCGGGGGATATGGCCGATGGCGCATAAGGTTTGAATCAATTGTCCACGTAATTGCGTTTGCTGACTAGAGGTGGCGTCGCTAGAATCCGCGCCAATCTCTCTCCAGGCAGCAGGCACTTGCGCGACCCCATCACGGCCGAAGTCGTCATCATCGGCGCTGGTCCGGCCGGCCTGTTCCAGGTGTTCGAGCTCGGGCTCCTCGGCATCAAGGCGCACGTGCTCGACACGCTGGCGGCCGCGGGCGGGCAGTGCACGGAGCTGTATCCCGACAAACCCATCTACGATATTCCGGCGCTCCCGGTCTGCGGTGCGCAGGAACTGGTCGATCGCCTGCTGCAGCAGATCAGGCCCTTTGGGGCCGAGCTGCACCTGGGCGAGGAGACGCTGGAGCTCAGCAAGCAGGAAAACGGGCGCTTTCGCGTCACGACCAGCGCCGGCACAGTGTTCGATGCCGGCGCCGTGATCATCGCCGGCGGCGTCGGCTCCTTCCAGCCGCGACGGCTCCATGTCCCGGAGGCCGAAGCCTTCGAGGGCCGGCAGCTGCATTACAAGGTGAGCCGTGCGGCGGATTTTGTCGGCCGCAAGCTGGTCATATTCGGCGGCGGGGATTCGGCGCTCGACTGGTCGATCGAGCTCGCACCGATGACGGCGTCGCTGACGCTGGTGCACCGGCGTGCCGAGTTCCGGGGCGCGCCCGCATCGGTGGCGCGCATGCGCGAGCTCGAGTCCGCCGGCCAGCTGCGCTTCATCGAAGGCGCTGCCCAGGCGCTGCGCACGGACTCCGGCCGCCTGCTGGGCGTGGACGTAAAGGCGGCCGATGGCGCCTTGCACGCACTCGAGGCCGAGCAGCTGCTCGTGTTCTTCGGCCTGGCGCCCAAGCTCGGACCGATCGCCGACTGGGGCCTTGAACTGGACAAGCGCGCCATCAAGGTCGACACCGAGAGATTCCAGAGCAGCATTCCCGGTGTCTTTGCGATCGGCGACATCAATACCTATCCGGGCAAGAAAAAGCTGATCCTGTCGGCCTTTCACGAGGCCGCGCTCGCCTCATTCGCCGTGCAGCACTACCTGTATCCGGCCAAGAAGCAGTTCCTGCAGTACACGACCACGAGTCCGATCATGCAGAAGCGGCTGGGCGTCGCCGGGAGCTAAGGAGCATGGACCAAAGGCTCGCCGAGCTGCTGCGGCTCCTGGAACTCGAGCGCCTCGAGATCAATATCTTCCGTGGGGAGAGCCGCGACATCGGCAGCCCGCAGGTCTACGGTGGCCAGGTGCTGGGCCAGGCCCTCAAGGCCGCCTACGGGACGGTGGATGGCGGGCGCGATGTGCACTCGCTGCACGCCTATTTCCTGCGGCGCGGCGATTTCAACGCGCCGATCATCTATTTCGTCGATCGCAGCCGCGATGGTCACAGCATCAGCAGCCGGCGCGTCACTGCCGTCCAGCACGGCGAGCAGATCTTCAACCTGTCCGCCTCCTTCCAGGCGCCGGAGAGCGGGCTCGAGCACCAGCAGGAGATGCCGCAGGTGCCCCCTCCCGAAGGGTTGCCCGAGGCGCTGCCGCTGAGTGCGGCGCAGGTCGAGCGGCTCTCGCCGCGCCTGCGCCAGTTCATGAGCAATCGGCCGATTGAGTTTCGTACGGTGTCGCGGGCGCTGCCGGGCGGGGAGGCGGGGCCGCCGCGCCAGCAGCTGTGGATGCGCGCGGTGGATCGACTGCCGGACGATGAGCTGCTGCACCGCTGCCTGCTCGCCTACGCGTCCGATTTCAACCTGCTGGGCACCGCGCTCGCCACGCACGAGCGCGAGCTCGCGGCCAGCAGATTCCTGATTGCCAGCATCGATCACACGATGTGGTTTCACCGCCCGGTACGGATCGATGACTGGCTCCTGTACGTGACCGACAGCCCCAGCGCTTCAGGTGCGCGCGGCTTCGCGCGCGGCAGCATCTTCGCGCGCGATGGGCGCCTGGTGGCGAGCACGGCGCAGGAGGGTCTGATCAGGGAGCTTTCACCCGCCGACGGGCAGAGGAGCCAGCCATGAACAGCGAGACGACATCCCGGCGCGGATTCCTGATGCGCGGTGCCGCCGTGGTGACCAGTTTCACGATGGCGCCCGCGTTTGCGGCCGCAACGCCGGCGGCGCCGACGGCTGCGTCCGGACCGAGCGCCGGCGCCGGCCGATTGTCGGCGGCCGCGGCCGGCACGCTGCCGATCGGTGACCTGCGGGTGCATCGCCTCGGGTTTGGCGCCATGCGCATCACGGGCGATGGGATCTGGGGGGAGCCACCTGACCATGGCGAAGCGCTGGCCGTACTGCGGCGGGCGGTCGAGCTCGGCACGAATTTCATCGATACCGCCGACGCCTACGGGCCCTACGTCAGTGAGCGGCTCATCAGGGAGGCGCTGCATCCGTACCCGCCGGATCTCCTGATCGCGACCAAGGGCGGGCTGCTGCGGCCCAGTGCGTCCGTCTGGGAGCCGGATGGGCGGCCGGCGCACCTGCGCGAAGCCTGCGAGGCCAGCCTGAAGCGGCTGAACGTCGAGCAGATCGCGCTCTACCAGTTCCATCGTCCGGATCCGAAAGTGCCCTTCGAGGATTCGGTCGGGGAACTGGCCAGGCTCCAGCGCGAGGGCAAGATCCGTCACATCGGCCTGTCGAATGTCGACACGCGCCAGCTGGCGGCCGCGCGCGCGCTGGTCCAGGTGGTGTCGGTGCAGAATCGCTACAACGTCGCCGACCGTGATTCGGATGACGTCCTCGTGGTCTGCGAACGCGACGGCATCGCGTTCCTGCCCTGGGCGCCGCTCGCCGGCCGCGACATGGCCCACGGTGCCACGGATCCGCGCATCGAGGCGCTCTCTGCCATCGCTCGCGAGCGCCAGATCGACATTCAGCAGGCGGCGCTGGCCTGGCTGCTGGCCCGATCGCCCGTCATGTTGCCGATCCCGGGCACCTCGCGCGTGGCGCACCTGGAGGACAATGTCGCTGCCGCTGCCCTCCACCTGGGCAAGGAGGAGATGAAGCGCGTGGGCTAGGCCCGCTGCGCTTCAGCCGGCAGCCAGGACCTTGCCCGGGTTCATGATGCCGTTCGGATCGAGCGCGCGCTTGATCTCGCGCATGGTCGCCATTTCCGCGGATGAGGCGTAGCGCTCGAGTTCGCCGACCTTGAGCCGGCCGATGCCATGTTCGGCGCTGAAGCTCCCGCCGTGCGCCGCCACCAGATCGTGTATGGCCCGTCGTATGAGCGGCTCCTGCGCCGCGACGAGCGCGGCGGCGGTGCCCCTGAGAAAGCTGATGTTGAAATGCAGGTTGCCATCGCCGGCGTGTCCGTAGGCGATGAGCGTCCCCTCCGGGACCTGCTCCTGCACCCAGGCGGCAGCCTGTGCGATGAATTCCGGCAGGCGCGCGACCGGCACCGAAATATCATGCTTCAGGCTGGGTCCGGCGCGGCGCTGCGCTTCCGGAACATTTTCGCGCAGCCGCCACAGATTCGTGCGGGCGCGCTCGGAGGGCGCGAGCGCGGCGTCGAGGACTTCACCGGCTGCCATCGCATCGCCCAGGATCTGCTCGAGCAGCGCATCGAGCGGCTCGATGGCGAAGGAGCTCAGCTCACAAAGCACGTACCAGTCATGGCGCGCGCCCAGCGGATCGGCCACCGCCTCGATGTGGCGAATCACCAGATCGAGTGCCGCGCGCGGCAGCAGCTCGTAGGAATTGAGGCGTTCGGCGGCGAGGGTGCGCAGTCGCGCCAGCAGGGACACGGCGGCGGCTGCGTTCGGTACGGCGGCCAGGGCCGTGGCCGTGCTGCGCAGCTGCGGCCAGAGCTTGAGGGTCGCTGCGGTGATGATGCCGAGCGTGCCCTCCGAGCCGATCAGGAGCCCCCGCAGGTCATAGCCGGTGTTGTCCTTGCGCAGCGAGCGCAGGTGCTGGATCACCCGGCCGTCGGGCAGCACGGCTTCGATGCCGAGCGCCAGATCACGCGCCATGCCGAAGCGCAGCACGTTCAGGCCCCCGGCATTGGTCGCCAGATTCCCGCCGATCTGGCAGCTGCCCGCCGAGCCCAGCTCCAGCGGAAAGAAGCGCCCGGCCTCCGCCGCCGCCCGCTGCGCCTGCGCCAGCAGGCAGCCGGCCTCGATCGTCATCGCATAGTCGGCGGCGTCGATGGCGCGGATGCGGTTGAGGCGTTGCAGGCCGATCACGAGCTGCCGCCCGGATTCATCCGGCGTAGCGCCGCCGCAATAGCCGGTATTGCCACCCTGCGGCACCACACCGACATGCCGCGCATTGCACCAGGCGAGGAGCCGGGAGACTTCCGCGACGCTGCGTGGCAGCGCCACCGCCAGCGCGCGGCCCTGGTACTGGCGACGTTGGTCGAGGAGAAAAGGTGCAGTATCGGCCTCGGCTTCGAGCAGCGTGCCGGGCTCGGCGACCGTGCGCAGCGCCGCGCGCAACTCCGCCGCATCGGCGCTGGTGTTCATCTTCTGAGGGGACGCGCCTCAGGCGGCCGCGATCACGGCGCGCCGGCAGCCAGGCTTGGTCAGCAGCATCTGCACATCGCCCAGCTGGCGTTCGGCAAAGCCGCCCTCGCAGCTGCAAAGATAGAACTCCCACAGGCGGATGAACGGCTCGGAGTAGCCGAGCTTGCGCACCGCGCCCAGGTGCTCGAAGAAATTCCGCCGCCACAGCGCTAGCGTGCGCGCGTAGTGCGGACCAATGTCTTCGAGATGGAACAGCTTCAGATCCGTCACCCGCCGCAGTGAGTCGGTAATCGCGCTGACCGAGGGGATGAAGCTGCCCGGGAACACGTAACGCTGGATGAAATTGATCGAGCGCAGCGCGGTGCGGTAGTCCTGGTCCTGGATGGTGATGGCCTGCAGCAGCATCGCACCGCTCCGGTCGAGGAGCGCGGCGCACTTGGCCAGGTAGGTGTCCAGGTATGCCGCACCGACCGCCTCGATCATCTCGATCGACACCAGCTTGTGGAACTTGCCGCGCAGCTCGCGGTAATCCTCCAGCAGCAGCGTGATGCGATCAGTCAGGCCCTGGCGCGCAATCTGCTCGCGCGCGTAATCGTACTGCTGGCGTGAAATCGTGGTCGTGGTGACGTGGCAGCCGTAATGGCGCGCCGCGTGCATCGCCAGGCCACCCCAGCCCGTGCCGATTTCCAGCAGCTTATCTCCGGGCTGCAGGGCCAGTTTCCGGCAGGCGACGTCGAACTTGGCGCGGGAAGCCTCCGCCAGGCTCGTCGCGTCGCTGGCAAAGATGCCGCAGGAATACGCCATCGTCTCATCGAGCATCAGCCGGTAGAAATCATTGCCCAGGTCGTAGTGGGCCCCGATGTTGCGGGTGCTGCCGTCCTTGCTGTTCCGATGCAGCCAGTGGAACAGGCGCAGCAGGGGACGGCTGAACAGGGTCCAGCGGCGATCCAGCTGGTCCATCAACTCGCGGTTGGCGTACATGATGCGGGCGAGTCCGGTCAGATCGCTGCAGCGCCACAGGCCGCGTATATAGGCCGTGCCCGCTCCCACGGTGCCGCCAAAGACGGCGTCGGGGTAGAAGCGGGGGCTCAGCACCTCGACGGTGACCGACAGCGGACAGCGCTCGCTGCGCGCACCGCAGAGCTGTTCGGTATCGCCATCGACGATGCGGATCTCGCCGTGGCGCAGGCGGCTGAAGCGCGACAGCAACAGCGCGCGGCCGAGCGAGGCCAGTGGCCCCGGCCGCGTGTCGGCAGGAATCTCCAGGTCTACCGGGACTATGCTCGGTTTCACAGCCTGTACCCCCTGCGATGGCTCCGCCTCTGGACACCCGCCGCCCTCGGGCGCGGGCGGGCACGAGGAGAGTTTCAGCCGCGAGCGCGCAAGCGCCGGCTCGGATTCTCGCGCACGGCGACCGGAATCGCCTTGAGATCCCAGATGATGCCGCACCAGCTCAGCAGCTTCAAAACGTAGTACGTCACGTCGTATTCCCACCAGTAAAATCCCTGCCGCGCCGAGTTGGGATAGTAGTGGTGATTGTTGTGCCAGCCCTCGCCGAGCGTCAGGATCGCCAGCAGCCAGTTGTTGCGGCTGGTGTCGCCGGTCCGGTAGCGCTGACCGCCGAAGACGTGTGACAGGGAATTGATCGTGTAGGTGGCGTGCCAGCAGAACACCGTCGAGATCACGAAGCCCCAGACCAGCATCTGCCAGCCGGTGGTGCCAAGCTGCGGCGCCACGTTATGAAGTATCACGCCCAGCAGGAACATGCCGACGCCGAGGAAGACCGGCACGAAGATATCGAAGCGGTCGAGCCAGCGCAGCTCCGGGAATTTCATCAGATCGCGCACCAGCTGGAAGTCGGGCGCAAAGCCCTTGATCGTCAGGAACCAGCCCATGTGGGAGCGCCAGAAGCCGTGCTGGCTGGGTGAGTGCACGTCGGATTCGCGATCCGAGTTCGCATGGTGATGCCGGTGATGCGCGGCCCACCAGACCGGGCCCCGCTGCACGGCCGAGGCGCCCAGCAGTCCGAATACGAATTGCCCGACCCGTGAGGTCTTGAAGGTGCGGTGCGAAAAGTAGCGGTGGTAGAAGCCGGTGATCGCGAACATGCGCACCAGGTAGGCGATGAGCGCCACGACGATCGCCACCGGGCTGACGCCCGTCAGGAAGGCCGCCAGGCAGGCCAGGTGCATCAGCACGAAGGGCAGGCTCCGTGCCCAGTCGATCCGGTCCGGGAGCTGCGCGCGGGCCGCGATCAGGCGATCCTTGCTGCCATCGAAGAAGCGCAGCAAGGCGGACCAGATGAAAGAGGTGAGTCGAAAGGAGCGCTGGTCGGCAGAGGCGGTCATGGGTTTCCTGCGGCCGCTACCGCGACGCGCTTGCTGTCAAGTGATGGTCGACTGTACTGAAGAGCACCTGCCCTTGCAATCGACTATTGCAAATTCAATGACTTAGAGTCGCCTAATCAGACCTGGGCACGCAGAGCTGCGATGCGCTCCTCAATCGGCGGGTGGCTCATGAACAGCTTCTGCAGCCCCATACCGGCGCCGCCGCCGATCCCGAAGGCTGCCATGTGCGAGGGCAGGGCCGGGCCGTGACTGGCCTGGAGCCTTTCCAGGGCGGCGATCATGTTGTTCCGCCCAGCCAGCCTTGCGCCACCGGCGTCCGCCCGGAATTCGCGCCGTCGCGAGAACCACATGACGATGAGGCTGGCGAGGATGCCGAGCACCATCTGCATGACCATCACCGTGAAGAAATAGCCGATGCCGCCGCGGCCATCGCGGTTGCCGAACAGTGCACGGTCGACGATGCCACCGACGATGCGGGAGAGGAAGATGACGAAGGTATTGACGACCCCCTGGATCAGCGTGAGCGTCACCATGTCGCCATTGGCCACATGGGTGATTTCATGGCCCAGCACGGCCTCCACTTCACTGCGACCCATGCCCTGCAGCAGTCCCGTACTCACCGCCACCAGGGCGGCATCGCGCCGTGCGCCGGTGGCGAAGGCATTGGGTTGCGGGGAATCGAACACCCCCACCTCCGGCATGCCGATGCCTGCCTGACTGGCCAGCGCACGAACCGTGTTGACGAGCCATTGCTCGTTGGCATTGGCAGGCTGCTCGATGACCTGGACACCCATGGCGCGCTTGGCAGTCCACTTGGACAGGGCCAGCGAAATGAGCGCACCGCCAAATCCGAACAGTGCGGCCATGATCAGCAGGCCGCTGTAGCTGCCGCCGTTCATTGCCAGCCAACGATCGAGCCCCGTCACGCGGGCAACGACCGACAGGACCAGGAGGACGGCCAGGTTAGTCGCCAGGAACAGCAGGATTCTCTTCATCGTGGTTGAACGCCTCTGCAGGTCTGATGGCTCACGGTCAGCACTTAAGATGATAGCAACCGGCAGGAGTTCAAGTGCCCGGCAAGGAAAAGCCTTTGAAAACAGCGCCGACTGTCTCCTCTGGCCTCAGTTGAGCACTGAACCCAGCGCGCGGCCCAGGCCGAAGGTGCAGGCGGCCGCGGCTGCGCCGATCAGCAGCATGCGCATGCCGCCGCGCCAGGCGCTGCGGCCGCTGAAGAGGCTGAGGGCCATGCCGACGCCGAACAGGGCGAAGCCGGTCAATACCAGTGCCCAAAGGGTCGCGTCGCGGCCGGTGGCGTGCAGCAGGAAGGGCAGCAGGGGCAGCAGGGCGCCGGAACCGAAGGCGCAGAAGGAAAAAATTGCGGCGCTCCAGGGCGAGGCCAGCTCGTCCGGGTTGAGCCCCAGTTCCTCGCGCGCCAGGGTGTTGAGGGCCTGTTGCGGGTTTGCCATCAGGCGCGTGGCGACCGCGCGGGCCTGCTCGAGTTCCAGGCCGCGCGCCTGGTAGATCAGCGCCAGTTCCTCGGCTTCCTCCGCCGGGTATTCGGCGAGTTCGTCCCGCTCCAGGCCGATCTGGTATTCGTACATCTCGCGCTGCGAACGAACCGACACATATTCACCCGAGGCCATCGAGAGCGAACCGGCGAGCAGACCGGCCAGGCCGCTGGTCAGGATGACCGACCCGCTCGCCCCGGCGCCCGCAACGCCCAGGATCAGGCTGACGTTGGAGACGAGCCCGTCGTTCACGCCGAAGACCGCGGCACGCAGATTGTTGCCGCCGGTCACGCTGCGGTGGCGTTGGCCCACATCCTGCACCGTGACGGGCATGAGGTGGCCGGCGACGGCGGGAGCGGCCCCGTAGGCCGATAGTCCACGCAGCTTCATGGCCGCGAGCACCGGCTTGAGCGCGCGCGGACCGAGGCGCCGCACCAGCCAGGCGACGAGCCGCGAGCGCAGCTGGGGGCGAAACTCGCCCGGATTCGCGATCCTGGCCCAGTGCACGGCTTGCTCCTCGGCGGCCTGGCTGAGCGCGCGGAACAGTTGCTGCAGGCGCGGATCAGTCTCGGCATCCGCGACCACCCGGTACAGCCAGGCGGACTCGCGCTCGTGATACCAGCTGTCGAAGGGGTTGCTCATCCGCGCAGGCTAGCAAACTACGCCGGCCGATGCCCGCGCTCTCACCAGCCATTGACCAGCGGGGCAACATGGTGCAGCAGCCCCGCGTTAAGCGTCCGGCTGTCGATCACGGCATGCGCGCCGCGGCGCATGACCTCCACAGCTTCGCTGATGCCCGGACTGTCGACGATCACGATCACGGCCAGGCCCGGTGCGACTCGATGCAGCGCACGGATCAGCTTCACGGCTCCGGTGTCCGGGAGCCTCAGCGGCGTGAGCACACAGGAGAGGGCACCGGCGCGGGCGATGGCGATGGCCTCGCGCCCGCTCGAACAGTAATAGATCGGCGAGCGCAGCACGCCCAGGAGCTGTCCGATTTCAAGCTCGTCATGCTGGTGCAGGCACAGCACGGCGGGCCTGCTGGCCGGGTTCCTCGCCGCCCGCGGCTTGTCCACCGGTAGGCTGCCTGAATCGTTCCCTTGCACCCGCGCCAGTGTGCGGGTTCCCGTGGGCGCCGAAATCAGGAATTGTGCGTAGAGTCCCCGGCGTCGAGCACCATGCGCACCAGTTCGGCGAGCGAATGGGCGTGCATCTTCTCCATCACGTGGGCCCGGTGGATTTCCACGGTGCGCTGGCTGACACCCAGCTCCGCGCCGATCACCTTGTTGGCCTTGCCGCGTGTCACCAGCCCCAGCACTTCGGTCTCGCGCGGCGTGAGCGTCGCGAGCCGCGCCAGTATCTCGGCGTGGGCCGCCATGCTGGCGCGCGTCTGCGTGTCACGCGCCAGGGCCTTGTGGACGCGATCGAGCAGTTCCTGGTCCCGAAACGGCTTCTGCAGGAAATCGAAGGCACCCTGCTGCATGGCGGCCACGGCCATCGGCACGTCGCCGTGGCCGGTGATGAACACGACCGGAATCGTCGCTCCGCGCCGGTTCAGTTCCTGCTGAAGTTCCAGGCCGCTCATGCCCGGCATGCGCACGTCCAGGACCAGGCAGCCGGGGGTGCGCGTGTCGTAGCTGTCGAGGAACTCCTGCGCGGAAGGATGCGCCTGGGCCTGCAGGCCGACCGAACGGATCAGCAGCCGCAGGGCGCTCCGCACCGCTTCGTCGTCATCGACTATGTGCACTGTCGTCGGGGGCGCCTTCATGCGCTCACTTCGCTGACCACGGGCAGCTGGAAATAGAAGCAGCTGCCGCGTGGCGGATGCTCGCGCCAGGCGAGCCGGCCGCGATGGCTGTCGATGATCGAGCGGCTGATCGCCAGTCCCAGGCCCGTGCCTTCCGGCTTGGTGGTGGCGAAGGCTTCGAACAACCGGCCGCGAATCGCCGGGTCCAGTCCTGGCCCCCGATCGCTCACGCTCATTTCCACCCCTTCTTCGCAGCGCGCGGTGCGCAGCTCCACCAGGCGCTCGCTCCCGTCGGCCTGCACGGCTTCAATCGCATTGCGGACCAGGTTGAGCATGACCTGTTGCAACTGAATCGCATCTCCCAGGACTTGCGGCAGGCCGGAGGCCAGGCTGATCACCAGGCGCACATCGTGGACGCGCGCATCGGATTCGGCAAGCACGGCCAGCTCTCGCACGACCGCATTGAGGTCGAGCAGCTCCTCGTGCACCCGGCGATTGCGTACCAGGGCGCGCAGGCGCTTGATGATCTCCCCGGCGCGCAACGCCTGGGCGCTGATCTGCTGCAGCGCGCCCACCACTTCCTCGATGTCCGGCGCCGCCTGCGTGGCGAAGTGCTCGGCTGCCTGGGCGTACACGGTGATTGCGGTCAGTGGCTGGTTGATCTCGTGCGCCAGGCCGTTGGTCATCTCACCCATGGTCGACAGGCGCGCCACATGCGTGAGCCGCTCGCGCGCCTCGCGCACCGCCTCCTGTGCCGCGCGCCGCTGCTCCTCCTGCGCGCGCCGCTCGCTCAGGTCATGCAGGAATCCCACGAAGCTTGGCGGCTCGCGCCCGCCAATGCGGCCGATCGCCAGCGCGGCCGGAAACTCGCTCCCGTCGCGCCGGCGGGCGATGACGTCGCGGCCGATGCCGATGACCCGCGCCTTGCCCGACTGGAGATACTGGTCGATATAGCCGTCATGCCGGCTGCGATCCGGCTGCGGCATCAGCATGCTGACGTTTTGGCCGAGGGCATCGGCGGCGGGGTAGCCGAACAGGCGACAGGCGGCGTGATTGAAGGTCTCGATGATGCCGCGATGATCGATGATGATGACAGCGTCGACGCAGGCATCGAGCAGTGCTTGCAGCTCAGCATTCACGGGCGGGTGCCGCAGCGCCGCGTAGAGCGGGGCTGCTCAGTAGTTGCCGTCGGTCTCCTCGTCGAGATCGTCTTCATCCTCATCTTCATCTTCGTCGTCGTCCCTGTCCTCATCCTCGTCTTCTTCTTCCTCGTCGTCTTCCGGCTTGCCGAGCTCCTCGCCCGACCAGCCTTCCGGCTGCTCGATCTTGTCGAGGTCGAACTCCGCCCAGGTGTCGAGATCGATCTCCTCGATGTCGCCATCGAGGTACTCGAGTTCGATCAACTCGGCGTCGGCGTCCACGGACAGCACCCGAAAGCTGTCGTTCTCATCGATATTTTCGTACCACTGGCCCACTACGGGCTCGAATTCTCTGGCCACCGGTCTGATCCTCGCCACTGCAGCTGCCGCGCGGCGCGCGGCCCGGACCCGATATTAGGGCCCACGCTGCGTTCAAGGCAACGCCGCGCGGGCAGGCGGGCGCAGCCGGTAATCGCGATGGTTGCTGCCGTGGCGCCGGATCCGTAGGTACACTTGGGTTCCGGTGCCCTGCATACGTAGTAGCCACGATTGCCCATGAGCCCCACCAAGACCGCCACTGACGGCCCGCGCTCGCCCCTGATGACGGCGCGCCGTATCGTGGTCAAGGTGGGCTCGGCGCTCCTGGTCGATGCCCGCAGCGGCCACCTCAAGCGTGCCTGGCTGGAAGCCCTGGTCGAGGACCTGCTGCGGCTCCGTCGGCGCGGGCAGCAGGTCATCCTTGTTTCTTCCGGGGCGATCGCCCTGGGCCGGCGGCACCTGAAGCTGGCCGCCGGGGCCTTGCGGCTCGAGGAGAGCCAGGCCGCCGCGGCCGTCGGCCAGATCCGCCTCGCGCATGCCTACAAGGAGCTGCTCGAGGCGCATGAGGTCACGGTCGCGCAGCTGCTGCTGACCCTCGAGGACAGCGAGCAGCGCCGGCGCTACCTGAACGCCCGCGCCACGCTCGAATCATTGCTGGCGCTCGGCGCCTTGCCGGTAATCAACGAGAACGACACGGTCGCTACGGCGGAGATCCGCTATGGCGACAACGACCGGCTGGCCGCGCGCGTCGCGCAGATGATCAGCGCCGATTGCCTGGTGCTGCTGTCGGACATCGACGGCCTGTACACGGCCGATCCCAATCGCGCCGGCGATGCCCGGTTCGTCGAGCACGTGGCGCACATCACGCCGGAAATCGCCGCCATGGCTGCGGGCACCGCGTCCGACTTCGGCTCGGGCGGAATGGCGACCAAGATCGCGGCCGCGCGCATCGCCGTGGCCGCCGGCTGCCACATGTGCATCGCCGCGGGCGAGCCGCGCCATCCGCTCAAGCGCATCGAATCAGGCGCGCGCTGCACCTGGTTCCTGCCCGCCTCGACGCCGGTCGCGGCGCGCAAGCAGTGGATCGCCGGCACGCTCCGCCCGGCCGGAGCAGTGCGTATCGACGATGGCGCGCTGCGCGCGCTGGATGCCGGCAAGAGCCTGCTGCCTGCGGGGGTGACCGGCACGCTCGGGCACTTCGAGCGCGGGGACACCGTCAGCGTCATGAGCGCCGGCGGCCTGGAGGTGGCGCGCGGCATCAGCGCCTACTCGCACGCCGACACGGCGCGGATCATGGGTCGGCGCAGCGCCGATATCGAACAGCTCCTCGGGTTTCGCGGGCGGGTGGAGCTGATTCATCGCGACAACCTCGTCATCCTGGCGCGCCACGAGCCGGCGCCGGCGGCGGGTGAGGCGGAGAGCGCTCCATGAGCGAGGTGCAGGCCCTGATGCGCCGCCTCGGCCAGGCGGCCGTGGCCGCCGCGGTGCCGCTGGCGCTGGCGGACACCGCCACCAAGAATCGCGCGCTGCTGGCCGCCGCGGCGGCATTGCGCGAGCGCCGGGTTGCGATCATCGAAGCGAACGCGGCCGACATGCGCGCGGCGCGCGCGGGTGGGCTCGGCGCGGCGCTCCTGGAGCGGCTGGAGCTGGACGAGCAGCGCGTCGAGGCCATGGCGCAAGGACTCGAGGAGATCGCACAGCTCGCCGATCCGGTCGGCGCCGTCAGCGCCGAGTGGACCCGCCCGAATGGCCTGCGCATCCAGCGGGTGCGCGTGCCGCTGGGCGTCATTGGCATCATCTACGAGAGCCGCCCCAACGTCACCGCAGACGCCGGCGCGCTGTGCCTGAAATCGGGAAATGCCGTGATCCTGCGCTGCGGCTCGGAGAGCGGCCGCTCGAGCGCGGCGATTCATGAATGCCTGCAGGCCGGCCTGGCCGCCGCGGGCCTGCCGGCCGAGTGCATCCAGCTGGTGCCGACGGCCGATCGGGCAGCCGTGGGCGAGATGCTCAGCGGCATGAACGAGTATATCGACGTACTGGTGCCGCGCGGCGGCAAGAGCCTGGTCGCGCGCGTGCAGGCCGAGGCACGAGTGCCGGTGATCGGGCACCTCGAGGGCAACTGCCACGTGTACGTCGATCGTGCGGCCGATGCGCAGATGGCCCGCGCCGTCGTGCTCAATTCCAAGCTCCGTCGTACCGGCGTGTGCGGGGCGGCCGAGACGCTCCTGCTCGATCGCGCCGCAGCGCCGGCCCTGCAGCGCTCGCTCATTGCCGCGCTGCTGGAGGCGGGCTGCGAAGTGCGTGGCGATGAGGCGGTGCGCGCGCTCGATCCGCGTGTACGCGAGGCCGCCGAGCAGGACTGGTACACCGAGTATCTCGGGCCGATCATCGCCGCGCGCGTCGTCGACGGCGTCGATGCCGCCATCGAGCACATCGCGCGCTACGGGTCGGCGCACACGGAGGCGATCGTGACGGCCGATGAGAGGACTGCCGGGCGCTTCCTGGCGCGCGTCGACAGCGCCATCGTCCTGCATAACGCCTCGACGCAATTTGCCGACGGGGGCGAGTTCGGCATGGGGGCGGAGATCGGCATTTCCACCGATCGCTTTCATGCACGTGGACCGATCGGCCTGGAGCAGCTCACCACCTACAAGTACGTCGTGCATGGCGGGGGCCAGGTGCGGCCCGGATGAACAACGCGGCCGGACGCGCGCCCTTGTGGGGTGCCTGCCTCAGTTGAGCGGCCGGATCTCCTGCGCGCGGTAACGAGCCAGCAGGGCGGCACTGCGCCCGCGTGCGCCGAATACCAGCACCTTGGTCAGGGCGTCGGCCACCGCTGCGCTGGGTGCCATCACGGCTGCGGCGCGCGGAGCGGAGCGGCGCAAGTGGCGGGGCGGGAAGTAGCCGCGGTGTTCGGCGGGCGGTTGCGAGAGGCCTGGATCGCTCCCGGCCAGTGCCCCGTCCCTGAGCAGGACTGGCCGCGCATCGGCTCCGCCCAGGCGGACCCACAGCGGCCAGGCCTCGGGGCCGAACACGCGCAGATCGCCGCCGGCGTTTACGAGTCCAGCGGCGGCGCCCGCAGCGCGCATCGCCGCGATGGCTCGATCCACGGCAAAACCTTTGGCAATGCCGCCGAGGTCGACCTGCGCCGCACGGCGCACGTAC
This sequence comes from Gammaproteobacteria bacterium, assembly GCA_025350345.1. Lineage (GTDB taxonomy): Bacteria > Pseudomonadota > Gammaproteobacteria > Steroidobacterales > Steroidobacteraceae > FEN-1191. The sequence continues at coordinate 4,492 of JANXYA010000060.1, read as the reverse complement.
ACGCTCCGCGGCCCTGCCGGCAGCCACTGCAAGACCGTGCCGAGCGTGGGCAGGGCCGGCTCGAAGCAACCCGCTGACAACAGGCACAGTTCGCGGCAGAGCCGCAGGAGCTCGGCCGTCCAGGGATGGACCGCAACGTGGCTGCCCGCCGCAGAAGCGTTCAGGCGGGCCAGGTCGCTCCCGGCCCGGGAGGGGTGCAACAAGGCCTCCACGTGGATCAGAGCCGCGTAGCCCGCGGCCAGGGCGCGCTGCGCCAGCCGGTCGGTGGGCGCCCGCGCCTCGATGCCGGCGAGCGTCCCGAGTGCGGGGCGCAGTCTTGAGACACGGTGCTCTTGACACATGTCTGAATCTTAGTAAGAATTATTCGCATTTACAAATGATGGATCATCTAAGGAAACAGACCTTGAAGCGGCTGATTTTGTTGACATTTATGGTGGCTGGCCTGCCCTCACTGGGTTGCGCCGAAGACCGGGCCGCTGACCCGCCCCTGAGCTGGTTCGGGTACGGCGAACTCAACTATGACCGGCCCGCCGATCATCCCGAACAGGCCAGGATCGACCTGACGCGATTTGTCATCGGGGCCGGTTACCGTTTCGACGATCGCACCCGCCTGCAAAGCGAGATTGAAGTCGAACATGCGGTCTCCTCCAGCAGCGATCCGGGCGAAGTGGAAATCGAGCAGGCCTACATCGAACATGAATTGCACGATGGCACCTTTATGCGCGCGGGCCTGTTCCTGATTCCGAGCGGGCTGCTGAACGAGAATCACGAGCCGACGCGCTTCCACGGGGTGTTCCGCAATTTCGTCGAGACCGCGATCATTCCCAGCACCTGGCGCGAAGGCGGCATCGGCGTGCAGCACAGCACCGCGAGCGGCCTGAAGCTGGAGGCCGGCTTGACGACGGGGTTCGATCTGTCGAAGTGGAACGCCGCCAGCAGCGAGGGCGCGGATTCACCACTCGGTTCGATACACCAGGAACTCGCGCAGGCGCGGGCCGTGGATTTTTCCGGCTACCTGGCCGCCAACTACACCGGCACGCCCGGGCTTAAACTCGGCGCTTCGCTGTTCACCGGCGGAGCGGGGCAGGGCCAGCCGGGCTTTGCGGGCGCGAAGATTACGCTATGGGAAGGCCACATGCGCTGGGAAGTGCAGAGCTTCGAACTCTCGGCGCTCTATGCACGCGGACAGATCTCCGGCACGGCGCCGATAAACGAGCGGCTGCTCGGCAGCGCAACACTGATTCCCGCGAGCTTCTACGGCGCCTATCTGGAAGCGGCCTGGCGCGGCCTGGCGGCCCGCGCCCTGCCGCTGACGCCCTTCCTGCGCTACGAACGCTTTGACACTGCGGCCAGCTATGCTGATCTGGGGCCCGGGCTGACTCCGGCGGCGCGCCCCGAGCGGCGTGCCCTCACCATGGGCGTCGATTGGCAGTGGGCGCGCGGCGTGATCGTGAAAGCCGATTACGTTGATTTCACCGATGGCGGTGGCGGCGATCGCCTCGCCGTGGGCCTGGGATACGAGTTCTGAAGCCGGAGCAGGGTGGGTCATGAATCGGCAGCAGGCGACGGCAGTGTTCTCCGGCCCTGTGGCCGCGCTGCTGGCGGCGGCCCCGGCGGCGGTGGCGGCCGACTATCTGACGGTAGCGCAGGCGCAGCAGGCCATCTTCCCCGAGGCGCGCGCCTTCGAGGCGGTGACGCTGCAACTCAGCGACGCGCAACGGATCGCCCTGGCCTCTGGCGCGGGCCCGCAGCCGCCGCACGGACGGCTGAAGGCCTGGCGGGTGCAGGGCGAGGCCGGTCCACTGGGATTTTTCTTCACCGATGAAGTGGTCGGCCGCCAGGATTTCATCGACTACGCACTCGGGATCAATGCGGATGGCACGCTGCGCACGCCCGAAATCATGAGCTATCGCGAGAGCCACGGCGGGGAAGTCCGCAACGCTGCCTGGCGCCGCCAGTTCGAGCGGCGCAGCGATGGCGCCCGACTGCGCAACGCCATCGATATCCGCAACATTGCCGGCGCGACGCTGTCCTGCGAGCACCTCACGGCGGGGGTACGCTACCTCACGCTGCTGTGGCAGCTCGCGCTGCAGCCGGCCGCGGCGCCGGCGCCGTGACGCGCCCGGAGGGGCGTGGCCCGATGGACCTGGCGGGGGTTTACGGCACGCGCCTGTCGCAACGGATCAGCGCGGCACTGCTGGTCACCTTAAGCGCGCTGTGGTTATCGGGAGTGAGCTGGCTGCTCGTGCACTATCTTCTTGCGCGGCCCGGCGAGTTCGGTGTCGTCCGCCATCCGCTCGAGACTCCCCTGTTGACGATCCACGGCGTGCTGGCGCTGCTCGGCCTGTTCATGCTGGGCTGGTTTGCGGGCCGGCACGCCGGCGCTGCCGCCGGCTTGCGTCGCCGCGCCAGCGGCTGGTGGTTAACGCTCTGGCTGGCCGCGCTCGTGATCGCCGGCGGCGCGCAGTTTTTCCTGGCGAGCGACACCTGGCAGGCGCGGGCCACGCTGCTGCACGAGATCCTGGGCGCCTCCTTGATCCTGCCCGTGCTCGCGCACGGCTGGCGCTTCAGCGCCGCGGCCCGTGAGCGTGATCGTGCCCGTGGGTTTCATGGGCCGCGCTCGATGCGGCATCGGCGCCGGCATCCGCCGCAGCCGCCGCGCAGCGCTCGCAGTTGACCCAGCCGGAATCACCGCTCGCGTAGTGCTCCTTCTTCCAGATCGGCAGGCGGTGCTTCACTTCATCGATGATGTAGCGGCAGGCGCGAAAAGCCTCGTCGCGGTGCGGGGCCGAAGCGCCCACCCATACGGCAATCTCCCCCAGCGCCAGCGCGCCGATCCGGTGCACGCACAGCGCCCCGCGCAGCTTAAAGCGGCTGATGGCCTCGGCGATCACCTGCTCACCCTCGCGTGCCGCCAGCGGCGCATAAGCTTCATATTCAAGGCGCGTGACGCGCTGGCCCTCATTGTGATCGCGCACCCAGCCCTCGAAGGCGGCATAGGCACCGCACCCCGGATCGGTGAGTTCGGCGCGCAGTGCCGCGGTGTCGAGTGCCGCGCTGCTGAAGCGAAAGGCGCTCATCCGCCCGCCACCGGCGGCAGGAACACCACGGTGTCGCCTTCGCTGAGCGGCTGCGACCAGTCGGCAAAGGCTTCGTTGATGGCTACCCGCAGTTGCTCGGGCTTAAGGTGCAGGCCGCGTGAGGCACTCAGCTCGGCGTAGAGCGCGCGCGCATCGGCAGCGTGGCTCGTGATCGTCTCCTCGCTCCGTCCCGCCTGCTCCCGCAGCATCGCAAAATACTGGATCTTCAGCCGGCGCTGCGGCCCCGCGGCCGTCCGCTCGCCGAATTGCCCGTGCGCCTGCGTGTACTCCGCTGCCGTGTTGATATTGTCGAGCGCGCGCGGTGCGCGCAGGACGAGCAACTCGACATCGGCGTGCGCCAGGAAGTCGCGCGGGCAGCGCTGCCCGGCGGCAATCCACGCCTCGATCGGGGCGCGGCTGGCCGGCTCGAAGATCGCGCACAGCGGTTCCGGCTTGCCGTCGTGGCTGCTGCGAAATGCCGTGGCCAGCCGGTGCGGCGCGCGCGCGGCGATCAGCTGCTGCAGCGTGGCGGCGTCGAGAAAAGGCAGGTCGCCGGCCAGCACCAGCCAGGCCGCCTGCCCCTCGGCGCACAGCGCCGCGTGTATGCCGCCGATCGGGCCCTGCTCGGGCAGGACATCGGTGATGCGGGGGTAGGCGGCGCGCAGCGGATCTTCGAGCTGGTCGGCGCGCACGGACAGGAAGCTTCGCTCCACCAGCGGCTCGAGCAGGGCCATGGCGCGCGCCAATTGCGGCTGGCCGCCGTACTCTAGCCTAAGCTTGTCACGCTGCATGCGCCGGCTCCGTCCGCCGGTGAGCAACAGGCCGTAGAGCGGCGCGCTCATCGCGACGTGGCCCTGCGGGACCGGACGGGGCGACCGATGAGACGCCGTCCGCCGGACTTGTGCAGCAATCGCACCTCGACAATGCGGATGTCGTGCGAGAGCGCCTTGCACATGTCGTAGACCGTCAGGGCCGCGACCATCACTCCGGTGAGCGCCTCCATTTCGACGCCGGTCCGGTCGTGAGTCTCCACGCGGCAGCGTATGCGCAGCAGCTGTCCTGCCGCGCGGCTGATCCGGACCACGCAGTGCTCGATGGGCAGCGGGTGGCAGAAGGGGATGAGTTCCGCGGTACGCTTGACGGCCATCACTCCGGCCACGATCGCCGTATCAAACACCGGGCCCTTGGCGGTGCGATGCCCGCTGGCCCGCAGGGCGCGCGCCACCGTGGCGGGCAGGCGCAGCCGCGCCTCAGCCTCGGCGATGCGATGCGTGATCGCCTTGTCGCCGACGCCGACCATGGTGGGCCGGCGGGCGGCATCGAGGTGAGTGAGCTTAGGCTTGGCCTTGCGCTTAGGCATGGACCATTCCCCAGCGACCTATCCGCCGACCTGGTTCATCTCGACACGCGGC
>JANXYA010000045.1 GCA_025350345.1 Gammaproteobacteria bacterium | reverse complement strand
TTGACGAACTGCGCGTTCACCAGGAACAGCCGGTCGATCCGGCCATCCCGGTAGGCATCGAGCATGACCTTGACCGCGCCGATGAGGTCCTTGACGTGCGGCCGATCGCCCAGGCCCGTGACGCTGCCGAGAATCGGGAGCCCGAGCCGGCGGAAGAACGCCAGGCCCTTGCTGCCCAGGATGCACAGGTTGACGGCCGCCCCGCGGCCCTGCCACTCGCGCATCAGGTGCAGGACGTTCCGGAACAGGTTGGCGTTCAGTCCCCCGCACAGGCCCCGATCGGTCGAGATGACGATGATGCCGATGGATTTCGGCTCGCGCTCTATAAGAAAGGAATGCCGGTAGTCCGGATTCGCCTGGGTGAGGTTGCCGATCACCCCGCGCATCTTCGCCGCATAGGGACGCGCGAGCTTCATGCGCTCCTGCGCGCGGCGCATCTTGCTCGCCGCGACCATCTCCATGGCCTTGGTGATCTTCTGCGTGCTCTTGACGCTGGCGATCTTGCTGCGGATTTCCTTGGTGCCGGGCATGGATCAGGCCTTTAGTAGCTGCCCGTCTTCGCGAACTCTTCGCAGATCTTCTTCAGCGTCGCCTCGTGCGTCTTCAGCTCAGGGCTAGCGTTGATGGCGTCCAGGTCGGCCTTGCAGCTGCTGCGCGCGAAGCCCTGGAGCGCGGCCTCGAACTCGACGATCTTGTTGCGCGGCACCTTGTCCATGTAGCCGTTGTTGACGGCGTAGATGGAAAGGGCCATCTCGGCCACCGACATCGGGGCGTACTGCTTCTGCTTCATCACCTCGGTGACGCGCTGGCCGCGCTCGAGCTGCTTGCGGGTCGCTTCGTCCAGGTCGGAGGCGAACTGCGAGAAGGCCGCGAGCTCGCGGAACTGCGCGAGGGCCAGGCGGATGCCGCCGCCGAGCTTCTTGATGATGTCGGTCTGCGCAGCGCCGCCGACACGCGAGACGGAGATGCCGGCGTTCATGGCCGGGCGGATGCCGGAGTTGAACAGGTCCGTTTCCAGGAATATCTGCCCGTCGGTGATCGAGATCACGTTCGTCGGCACGAAGGCGGTCACATCGCCCGCCTGGGTCTCGATGATCGGCAGGCCCGTGAGCGAGCCGGTCTTGCCCTTGACGCTCCCCTTGCTGACCATCTCGACGTACTGGGCGTTGACGCGCGCGCTGCGCTCCAGCAGGCGCGAGTGCAAATAGAACACGTCGCCGGGGAAGGCCTCGCGGCCGGGCGGGCGGCGCAGGAGCAGGGAGATCTGCCGGTAGGCGACGGCCTGCTTGGACAGGTCATCATAGATAATGAGGGCGTCCTCGCCGTTGTCCATGAAGTACTCACCCATGGTCACGCCCGAATAGGCCGACAGGTACTGCATGGCCGGGGGGACGGAGGCCGAGGCCGCCACGACGATGGTGTGCGCCATCGCGCCGTGCTCCTCGAGCTTGCGCACCACGTTGGCGATCGAGCTCTGCTTCTGGCCGATCGCGACGTAAACGCATTTGATGCCGGAGCTCTTCTGGTTGATGATCGTGTCGATCGCGAGCGCGGTCTTGCCGGTCTGGCGATCGCCGATGATCAGCTCGCGCTGGCCGCGGCCGATCGGCACCATGGCATCGACGGCCTTGTAGCCGGTCTGCACCGGCTGGCCCACGCTCTGGCGGTAGATGACGCCCGGGGCGACGCGCTCGATGGCCGCGGTCGACTTGGCATTGAGCGGGCCCTTGCCGTCGATCGGGAGGCCGAGCGCGTCGACGACGCGGCCGAGCAGCTCGCGGCCGACGGGGACCTCGAGGATGCGGCCCGTGGTCTTGACGGTATCGCCTTCGCTGATCGTCTTGTAGTCGCCCAGCACCACCGAGCCGACCGAATCCTGCTCGAGGTTCAGCGCCAGGCCAAAGAGGTTCCCCGGGAACTCGATCATCTCGCCGTAGCGTACGTCGGCGAGCCCGTGGATGCGGCAGATGCCGTCGGTCACCGACACTACCGTGCCGACGTTGCGGGCCTCGTTCGCGGCGCTGAAGGTCTCGATTCGCGCGCGGATCAGGTCGCTGATTTCGGATGCTTTGATCGACATGAATCTTTCCTTCTTGAACTCTTAGCTGGCCGCAGCGATGGCGAGCTGGGCCAGTTCGGCGCGTACGCTCCCGTCGATCACCAGATCCCCGGCGCGCACGACGGCGCCCCCGAGCAGGCCCGGATCGAGCTCGCAGTGCAATCGCACCTCGCGATCGAGGCGCTTGCGCATGGCCTCGCTGTACTGCTTCTGCTGGGCGCGGCTGAGCTCGACGGCCGAGGTCACCGTCACATCGACGGTGCGCTCCGCCTCGGCGCGCAGCTGCTCGAAGCGCGTGGCAATCTCGGGCAGGAGCCCCAGGCGCCGGTTGGCGGCGAGCGTGGCAATGAGATTGCGCCCCTGCTCATCGAGGCTCGCGCCGGCGACGCCGGTGACCAGCCCGACCAGCTGCTCGTTGCTCACGCCGGGATTCCCGAGCAGCGCGTGGACGCGTGGATCGGCGATGACGCGGGCCGCGGCGGTGAGGGCCTCGGACCACTGCGGCAAGCGCTGCTGGCTGCGGGCCAGCTGGAACACGGCCTTGGCGTAGGGTCGCGCGATGGTGAGGCGTTCGGCCATGATGGCGGCTAGAGCCCCGCGGCCAGCTTGTCGAGCAGCTGCGCGTGCGCGCGTGGATCGATCTCGCGCTCCAGGATCCGCTCCGCGCCGCTGACCGCGAGTGCGGCCACCTGGCCGCGCAGTTCATCGCGGGCCTTCTGCGACTCGAGCGTCGTCTGCGCCCGCGCGCTCTCGAGGAGCCGGGCGCCTTCGCTCTGCGCGGTCTGCTTGGCGGACTCGACGATCTCGTTCGCGCGTGCCTGTGCCTGCTGCTCGATCGCCAGCGCGCGGGTGCGGGCATCGCCCACCAGCTGCTGGACGCGGCTTTCGGCCGCCACGAGGTCCTTCTGGCCGCGCTCGGCGGCCGCCAGTCCGTCGGCCACGCGTTGCTGACGCTTCTCGATCGGCTCGGCAATCATCGGCCACAGCCACTTCATCGTGACCCACACCACCACGGCAAAGACGATCATCTGCGCAAGGATGGTTGCATTCAGATTCACGGCGGATACCTCGGATTGCGCAGCGCGATCAGCCGATGCCTTTCAGGAACGGGCTGGCGAAGGTGAAGAACAGGGCGATGCCGACGCCGATCATCGTGACCGCGTCCAGCAGGCCCGCGACGATGAACATCTTGATCTGCAGCATTGGCACCAGTTCCGGCTGGCGTGCCGCGCCCTCGAGGAACTTGCCGCCCAGCAGACCGAAGCCGATCGCCGTACCCAGCGCGCCCATGCCGATCAGGATCGCCACCGCGACCGCGGTCATGCCCTGGACTTGCGCCAAACTCGCTACGTTACCCATGTCAACTCCTTGAAATCGAAATTCCTGAAACCTGGACCTAAAGCAATCAATGACTGTCGGTGCGCTCATGCGCCAGCGACAGGTAGACGATGGTGAGCATCATGAAGATGAAGGCTTGCAGCAGCACGATGATGACGTGGAAGAGCCCCCAGGCAGACCCCAGAATGACTTGCCCCACCCAGCCCGCCAGCGCGCCCAGATGGGTGGGCCAGCCCAGCGACAGGGCGAACAGGCCGATCAGGATCATGATCAGCTCGCCGGCGTACATGTTGCCGAACAGTCGCAGTGCCAGCGACACCGGGCGGGCGACTTCCTCGATGACCTTGAGGATGAAGTTGAACCAGCACAGCCACCAGGTGTTGAAGGGATGCAGCAGGAATTCGCTGGCGTAGCCGCGCACGCCCTTCATCTTCACGCTGTAGTATTGCACCAGCACGAACACCGACAGCGCCGTGCCAATGGTGATGTTCGGGTCCGTGGTGGCGACCGACTTGAAGTGCTCGAGGCCGGCGCCGCGCTCGGCGATCACGGTTGACCAGAGGTCGACCGGAAAAAGGTCGATCGAGTTCATCAGCAATATCAGGCAGAAGATCGTGATGGCCAGCGGCGTGATCAGCTTGCTCGGCGTATGGAGCGAGCTGCGCACCTGCCCGTCGATCAGGTCGACGACACCCTCGATGTACTTCTGCAGGCCGGTCGGTACCTCATCGACCGAGCGCTGCGCCATGCGTCCGGCAATGTACATGAAGCTCATGAACAGCAGCCCCATGCTCACCGACCATAGCAGGCTGTCCAGGTGCAGCGACCAGAACGGGTTGTTGCCGAACTGCCAGTTCCAGTTCGTCAGATGATGCTGAATGTATTCAGTGACCGAGGCCGGTCCCTGCGTAGCCTCTGCAGCCATCTCGTTCTATTTCCCTTCCCAGTAGAAACCAGCCCTGATGCCCTAGTCAGCGCGCCTGCCCACCAGCTTCGCCAGCGCCACCCAGTAGGCGGCAAAGGTCGCCACGTAGCCGGCGAACAGCGGGCCCGGCGGCAGGCTCCGCCGCCGCAGCGCGAGGATGAACAGCAGCACCGTCACCGCAATCTTGAGCGCCTCGCCGCGGTAGAAACCGCGCGCGATCGCCGCGGGCGCGCCAGCCGCACTGCGCCGGAAGCTCATCGCCACCTGCACGAGGCTCGCCGCCACGCCGATCCCGCCGCCGATGAGGGCGGCGAGCCCGGCCGGGGCGCCGATCAATGCGGCGCAAATCAACGCGACGACGAGGCTGATGGCCAGCTGGCCGGCCACCAGCAGCAGGGCCTGGCGGCGAGCGAGCGCAAAATCAAAGTTCGTCAGCGGATTTTCCCGGCTCAGGCGACGGCTTGCCGGGCTCCGTCGCAAAGGCGGCGCATTATAGGGAGCGAGGCCCGTGGCTTCAACGCCGGATCCCCGGCGCAATTCGCCCGCTGAAATCGGCTACTGGATGTGCGCGAGGATCCCGTCGAGTTCCTCGAGACTGTTGTAGGCCACGACCAGTTTGCCGCGGCCCGATGCGGCATGCTGGATCTGCACCTTGGCCCCCAGCTTGTCGGCGAGCTCGCTCTCCAGGTGCTGGACGTTCGGATCGCGTCCGCGGCCGTCTTGCGCGGCGCCGGCGCTCCGGCTGCCGGCGGGTTGATTCAGGCGCCGCACCAGGGCTTCGGTCTCACGCACGGAAAGGCCCTTTTTCACGACCAATCGCGCCAGTTCGGTCTGTTTTCGAAGATTTTCAAGCCCCAGCAGGGCGCGGGCATGGCCCATGTCGAGCTCCCGGCGCTCGACCAGCTCGCCGACTTCGGGGGCCAGCTCGATCAGGCGCAGGAGGTTCGTCACCGCGGCGCGCGAGCGGCCCACGGAGTCCGCAACCTCTTGATGCGTAAGGCCAAACTCGGCGATCAGGCGCTCGAAGGCGCGGGCCTCCTCCAGCGGATTCAGATCCTCGCGCAGGATATTCTCGATGAGCGACAAGGCGACCACGGCCTCATCGGGCACCGTCCGGATGATGGCCGGGATGTCATTGAGACCGGCCTGCTGGGCCGCCCGCCAGCGCCGCTCGCCGGCGATGATTTCGTAGCGCTGCTCGGCACCGCTTCCGGCATCGGCCAGCGCTCGCACGAGGATGGGCTGGATGACGCCCTGGCGCCGGATGGAATCGGCCAGTTCGGTGAGCGTGTCATTGCGCATGTCGGCGCGCGGCTGGTAGCGGCCGCGCTGCAGGAGTTCCACCGGCAATCGGACCAGGCGCTCGCTGCCGGCGGGGACCGCAGCTGCCTCTGCCGGCGCGGTGGGTCGCGCCTGCCCCAGCAGGTCGGCAAGTCCACGGCCCAGGGTCGGTTTCTTCTGCGTCATGGCGCGGCCCCGGCCTGCAGCTCGGCCCCGACCAGGCTGTCCTCCCGGCGCAGCATCTCGCCGGCGAGTGCCAGGTAGGCCAGCGCGCCGCGCGACTCCTTGTCGTAGAGCAGCGCGGGCCGCCCGAACGAGGGCGCCTCGGCCAGCCGCACGTTGCGCGGCACGACGGTGCGAAAGACCTTTTCGCCGAAGTGCTGCAGCAGCTGGCTGCCCACTTCGGTGGCGAGATTATTGCGCGGGTCGTACATGGTGCGCAGGATCCCCTCGATTTCAAGCGAAGGATTGGCGGTCGCGCGGATCTGCTCGATCGTCGCCACCAGCGAGGACAGGCCCTCGAGGGCGTAGAACTCGCACTGCATCGGGACCAGCACGCTGTCGGCGGCCACGAGCGCATTGACGGTCAGGATATTGAGCGAGGGCGGGCAGTCGATGAGCACCACGTCGTACCCCTTGCGGATCGGCGCCAGCGCCTCGCGCAGCCGCAGTTCCCGCCCGCTGGGGAGCGCGAGCAGGCGCACTTCGGCCGCCGTGAGGTCCTGGTTGGCCGGGAGCAGGGCCATGTCGCTTTCCGCCAGGCGCAGCACGGCCTGGGCCGCCGTGCACTCTCCCAGCAGCACCTCCAGCGTGCCGCGCTCCAGCGTGGATTTGTCGACACCGCACCCGGTGGTGGCGTTGCCCTGCGGGTCCATGTCGATCAGCAGGACCTGGCGGCGCGTGGCCGCCAGCGAGGCGGCCAGGTTCACGGCGGTGGTGGTCTTGCCGACCCCGCCCTTCTGGTTGGCCACTGCGATCACGCGTTGCATGCCGCAAGTGTAGGGCAGCTTCGGCGCTTGCGGGTAAACTTGCGCCGATGCGATTGGCGGCGAAGAAATGGGCTTCTGCATTCCTGGTCGCCGCGGTATTTGCGGCGGCGACCTATGCGCTGTGGGGCTGGGCCAACCGCCCGGACAGCGAGGCCCCCTGGCCCAAGCGCGTCCAGGGCATGGCCTTCTCGCCCTTCCGCGCCGACCAGAACGGGCGCCTGAGCGAGTACCCGAGCAGCGAGCAGGTCGACGAGGACCTCAAGCTCCTGGCCGGACGCGTGCACGCCGTGCGGACCTACGGGACGGGCGGGAGCCTGGGGGAAGTGCCGGAGCTGGCGGCGAAGTACGGCATCAGCGTCGCGGTCGGCGCCTGGCTCGACAAGGACCGCGTTGCCGATCAGGCGCAGGTGGACAAGGCCATCGCGCTGGCGCAGACCTCCCGCAACGTCGTGCGGGTGTTCGTCGGGAACGAAGTCATGCTGCGCGGCGACCTGCCGCTCGCGCAGTTCACGGCCTACATCGATCGCGTGCGCCGGGAAGTGAGCGTGCCGGTCGGCACCGCCGAGACCTGGGCCACCTGGCTCAAATACCCGGAACTCGCGCGTCACTGCGATTTCCTCGCCGTGCACCTGCTGCCGTACTGGGAAGGGCTCGACGTCGAGGCCGCGGTGAACGTGGCCTTCGAGGACTTCAAGCGCGTGGAGCGCGCTTACCCGGACAAGCAGGTGATCATCGGTGAGGTGGGCTGGCCCTCCGATGGCCGCACGCGCGGCAATGCGGTGGCCTCGGCCTCGAACGAGGCGCTGTTCCTGCGCCGCTTCCTGGCGCGCGCGGATGCCGAGAAGATCCGCTACTACATCATGGAGGCCTTCGACCAGCCGTGGAAGGCGGAGGACGAAGGCGGGGTCGGGGCCTACTGGGGCGTGTTCGACGTGGACCGCCAGGCGAAATTCGAATTCACCGCGCCGATCGTGCGCATTCCCGAGTGGCGCGTGCTCGCCGGCATCTCGGTCACCATTGCCCTGCTGCTGCTCGGCCTGTTCTACGTGCACAGCGGGTCGCTGCGCACCCGCGGTCGCACCATGCTGGCAGTGGTCGTGTACGCGGCGGCGACCGCGGCGGTGTGGATCATCTACGACTACACGCAGCAGTACCTGACGTTCACGACACTGGTCGTCGGCGCGCTGCTGATCCTGGGGATGCTGGGCGTCATCGCGGTGCTGTTTGCCGAAGCCCACGAGTGGGCGGA
>JANXYA010000402.1 GCA_025350345.1 Gammaproteobacteria bacterium | reverse complement strand
CGCAACTATCTCGATTGGCTCACCGGCATTCCGTGGAAGAAGCGGTCCAAGGTGTCGATCGATCTGCGCGCCGCGAAGGCCCAGCTCGACCGGGATCACCATGGCCTTGAGAAAGTGAAGGAGCGCATCGTCGAGTATCTGGCGGTGCAGACGCGCACGAAAAAGCTGAAGGGTCCGATCCTGTGCCTGGTGGGTCCTCCGGGCGTGGGCAAGACCTCGCTCGGCCAGTCCCTGGCGCGCGCCACCAACCGCAAGTTCGTGCGCATGTCCCTAGGGGGCGTGCGCGATGAGGCGGAGATCCGCGGGCACCGGCGCACCTACATCGGCTCGATGCCCGGCAAGATCGTGCAGAACATGGCGAAGACGGGCGTCCACAACCCGCTGTTCCTGCTCGATGAAGTCGACAAGATGGCCATGGATTTCCGCGGCGATCCCTCCTCGGCGCTGCTCGAGGTGCTCGATCCGGAGCAGAACGTCGCCTTCTCCGATCATTACCTGGAGGTCGACTTCGACCTGTCCGAGGTGATGTTCGTGTGCACCGCGAACTCGCTGAACATCCCACCGCCGCTCCTCGATCGCATGGAAGTCATTCGCCTCCCCGGCTACACCGAGGATGAAAAGCTCAACATCGCCAAGCGCTACCTGGTGCCCAAGCAGATCAAGCAGAACGGGCTGAAGGGCGGCGAGCTCAAGGTTTCGGACCCGGCGCTGCTCGATATCGTGCGCTACTACACGCGCGAGGCCGGCGTGCGCAACCTGGAGCGCGAGATAGCGAAGATCAGCCGCAAGGCGGTCAAGCAGCTGCTGCTCGCCAAGGAACAGGAGAAGCGCGTGGCGGTCACGCCGCGCAATCTGGACAAGTTCCTGGGCGTGCGTCGCCACCGCTACGGCAAGGCCGAGGACCAGAACCGCATCGGCCAGGTGACCGGACTCGCCTGGACGGAGGTCGGCGGTGAACTGCTGACCATCGAGGCGGCCGTCGTGTCCGGCAAGGGCAAGCTGATGCACACCGGCCAGCTCGGCGAAGTGATGCAGGAGTCCATCCAGGCGGCGATGTCCGTGGTGCGCTCCCGCGCCGAGGTGCTCGGCCTCGAGCCTGATTTCTACCAGAAGATCGACGTGCACCTGCACATGCCCGAAGGCGCGACGCCCAAGGATGGGCCGAGCGCCGGCATCGGCATGTGCACCGCGCTGGTCTCCGCCCTGACGCGCATCCCGGTACGCTCGGATGTCGCCATGACCGGGGAGATCACGCTGCGCGGTGAAGTGCTCCCGATCGGCGGCCTGAAGGAGAAGCTCCTGGCCGCCCAGCGTGGCGGCATCGCCCTGGTGATGATCCCGGAGGAGAACCGCAAGGACCTGGTGGAGATCCCCGATAACATCAAGGGCAAGCTCGACATCCGGCCCGTGCGCTGGATCGATGAGGTCCTGGAACTCGCGCTCACCGCGCGGCCCGCGCTGCGCGTAGTGCCGCCGGTAGTCGAAGCCGTGGTCGTGAAGCCCGGGCGTCGCGGCAAGCCACGGACACCGAAGCCCGTGCAGGCGCACTGAGCCGCTCCGCGATCAGCGCTTGGCGTGGTATCTCACGCCCGGCAGCCCGTCGAAGTCTGAATCCTGGGTCCACAGCGTCGCCCCGTGTCGCTGTGCGGTCGCCAGCATCACGCTGTCCGCCATGGCAATACGGTGTTGGATGGACAGCCGCGCGGCTTCCAGGGCCGTTGCCCGATCGAAGTCCACGACCTTGCCCTGCTCCATGACCGCGATGGCTCGCAACGCCTCGTCCTCGCTGCGCTGCTGGCTCACTCGCTTGAAGACCTCAAATAACGACAGCGTTGGGACCAGCAGTGATCGAGTTGTTTCGATCGGTTTGGCAAATATGTCTGCATTGGGTCCGTCAGCGAAGTACTCGAGCCAGGCCGAAGAATCGACCACGTTCATGTGCGATCGGCTTCTCTGGGCACATCGGTGTGAATGCCTTGCAGCGACCCGCGCGCAGCCCTGGCCGGCCGGACCGGCACCAGCTCAATGCGGCCTCGATACTCGATGGCGTGGAGTTTTTCTCCGGGCTTGATGCCGAGCGCCGCGCGGATCTTCGCCGGAATGACAATCTGGTATTTTGAAGACACGGTTATGGTACTCATACGGTTCTCTGATCGATCAGGGAAATGTAAAGCAACTGAGCGAGCCTAGCACAGCCCTTCCCGCGGTGTCATCGGCAACCGCGGAAATGTCGATTCAGTCCGCTGGCGTTAGGCGGTTCAATCACTTAGAATGCGCCGCCTTTTTGACAGGGGGTGACTCCCTCTCGACGTGCTGAGATTTGGGTGCTTAGCTCAGCTGGTAGAGCGTCGCCCTTACAAGGCGAATGTCGTGGGTTCGATCCCCTCAGCACCCACCACTCACTGCGGAGCGGTAGTTCAGTTGGTTAGAATACCGGCCTGTCACGCCGGGGGTCGCGGGTTCGAGTCCCGTCCGCTCCGCCATTCATGAAATATGCTGCAAAACATCGGTGACACACTGAAGGGCCAGCGCTGGCTGGCCATCCTCCTGCTGGGACTGCTGATCCTGGTCTTTGCCCTATGGGGCGCCTACGGCATCGTCGATTTGAGTTTCGGCACGCCCAGCTACGGGCTCAAGGTCAACGGCGAGGAGGTGCCCGCCACCCAGCTGCAGAACGCCTGGCAGGAGCAGCAATCCAAGTACCAGCAGCAGTTGAAGACCGACATCCCGGCGGCCATGCGTGCGAAGCTCCAGGACCAGCTCATCGAGCAGTTCGTGCGCGAGACGCTGGTGCGCCAGCGGGCCACCGAGCGGGGATTCCGCGTGGACGACCAGGCGGTTGCGGCGGCCTACCAGCGCGAGACGGCCTTCCAGGTCGGCGGCAAGTTCGATCCGATGGCAGCGAAGGGCATGCTGGCGCAGGTCGGCATGACGCCGGAGAAATACGAAACGCAGCTGCGCAATTCCCTGCAGGTGGGGCAGCTCGAGCAGAGCCTGCAGATCGGGGATTTCATGACGCAGGCCGAAATCGCCCGCGCCTTTGCGCTCGAGAATGAACAGCGCGAAGTCCGCTACGCCTTGCTGCCGTTGGCCGGCTTCGCCGCCGCCCTCAAGGTGGACGATGCGCGCGTCAAGGCCTGGTACGACGCCCATGCCGAGGAGTACCTGACGCCCGAGTCGGTGCGCCTGCAGTACGCTGAATTGCGGCTCGACACGATTGCCGCGGCGCTGAAAGTCGATCCGGCGGACCTGAACGCCTGGTACCAGCAGAACCAGAGTCGCTACGTCGAGGCCGAGAAGCGCCGTGCGCGGCATATCCTCATCACCATCGGCGGTGCGAAGGATGCGGCGGTCGAGGCCGCCGCGCTCGCCCAGGCGCAGCAGGTGCTGAAGGAAGCCCGCGCGGGCGGCGATTTCGCGGCGCTGGCGAAGAAATACTCCCAGGATCCGGGCTCTGCCCGCGACGGGGGCGATCTGGGCTGGGCGCTGCGTGGCGCCTACGTCACGGCGTTCTCGGACAAGCTCTTTGGGATGAAGGTGGGCGAGATCAGCGAGCCGGTCAAGACGCAGTTTGGCTACCACATCATCAAGCTCGATGAAGTGCAGGCCGAGCGCGCCAAGACCTTGAGCGACGCGCGCAGCCAGATCGAGGGCGATTACCGGCGCGAGCGGGCCTCGGATGTGTTTGGCGATCGGCAGGAGCGCCTGCAGCAGAAGCTCGAATCCACGGTCGGCGCCGATCTGGCGGCGCTCGCGCAGGAGTTTGGCCTCACCCTGGGTGAAGTGCCCGTGTACACCCGGAGCGGCGGCGGGGCGCTGGGCAACAATGCCGACCTGACCAGCCTGGTGTTCAGCGACACGATGCTCAAGGACCAGCGCCTCGGCGGCCCGGTGGCGCTCGCCGACGATCGCATGGTGATCGCGAAGGTCCTCGAGCACCACAAGCCGCAGGCGCGGCCGCTGGCCTCCGTGCGCGCGGACGTAGAGGCCGCGGTGCGCAAGGAAGACGGTACGCGCGCAGCGCGTGCGGCGGCGGAATCGGCCGTGAAGGAACTGATCGCGGGTGGGAGCCTCGATGAGGTGGCGAAGCGGCTCAAGGCTACGGTGACCCCGGCGGCGTTCCTGGGACGCGGCGACCCGCAACCGCCGGCGCAGATTCGCGATGCTGCTTTTGCGGTGGCGGCGCCCGCGGCGGGCAAGCCCGCCTACGAGGCGATCGCCATGGACCAGGGTGGGGCGGCGATACTGGCGGTGCTTTCGGTCAAGCCCGGTGCCACGGGTGCCAATACGGCCAGCGATCAGCAGCTGGTGGCGAGCTTCAACCAGCACCACCGCGAAGCGGAGTTTGCGGCGTACCTGGCTGAAATGCAGCGCCTCGCGAAGGTCAAGAAGAACCTCGCCATCTTCAACTGATCGCTCGGGGGCTTGAGGCGCGAGCGAGGGCGGGCGTAACCCGCATCCTCGGGCCCCTACAGCATCTTGTTCTGCGCGGTCGCCTTCGCCTCGCAATCGGCGCCACGCTGCAGGCTGGCCACGGCCCGGCAGGCATTGACCGAGCGGTTCGGGCCCGCCGGCGTCGCATGCGTATCAGTGGCTGCATCGAGGATGCGATGCATTTGTGCGGCGTCGAGGCCGGCATCGCGCGCCAGCAGGAGCGCGGCGACGCCGCTGATCTCACCGGTGGCGATCGAGCTGCC
>JANXYA010000395.1 GCA_025350345.1 Gammaproteobacteria bacterium | reverse complement strand
GACCAGCTCTACACCATCGATCGCAACCGTTATACCTGTTCGGGCGGCGTGGCGCCGCTCGCACTCATGCTGCACCTGATCGAGACCAAGCTGGGCACGCGGATCGCGCGCCTGGTATCCGAGCAGTTCATCGTCGATCGGATTCGCAATGCCGATGATCGCCAGTACGTGCCGTTGCGCGCCCAGGTGGGTGCCGGACACCAGAACCTGATCGCGATCGCCGAGCTGATGGAAGCCAACATCGAAAATCCGCTGTCGCTCGAGGCGATTGCGCGGCGCGCCGGAATCTCGCGGCGCCAGATCGAGCGCCTGTTCAAGCAGTACGTCAACTGCGTACCGAAACGCTACTACCTCGAGATGCGCCTGCGCCGGGCGCGCGAGCTGCTGCTGCAGACGGCCATGCCGATCATGGCAGTGAGCACCGCCTGCGGCTTTCAGTCGCCGCCGCATTTTTCCAAGTGCTACCGCAACCAGTTTGGTCACCCGCCGATCGCGGAGCGGCGCCAGCGTGCGCTGAGCTAGGATCCGGCGGAGTAGTGCAGGGCCAGGTAATCGAGAATGACCGGGATGTTTGCGGCGTCTATCGGGGCGCCAAACTTGTCGATCATCTTGTGGATGGATTTTTCCCAGGCCGCGCGGTTCATCACCGCAGCATTCATCGGCAGGTAGTCCAGGCTGTGGCAGACCGCGCAGCTCGCCACGGTGAGCTCCCGCCCCGGCGCGTCGGCCAGCGTGATGGTCTCCTCGCCGGCCGCGGCGGCAAATGCCGCGGCGGAGGCCAGGATCAGCGTCAACACGGCTGGGATCACCGGGCGGATGCGCTTCATGCGATCTCCAGCGCCAGGCTCTGTATCTGGTTGTGATGGTAGCCCGAAGGGTTCGGCGTCAGTCGCTCGGGCTGGCGCGCACCGGAGCGGCTCACGGCGCGCGCGAGGATGCTGACTGGCCCCGCCTTGCTGGTGTCGAGCGGCCAGCGGAAGCCGCGCCACGCAAATGCTCCCAGCTCGCGCTCGAGCGTCGCCGGGCGCCAGCTCTGGCCCGCGTCGGTCGAGACGTCCACGGAGGCGATGCCGGAGCCGGAGTCCCAGGCCCAGCCGCTGAGTTCGGAGCGCCGGTCACGCGGGAGCCTGGCACCATTTTCATGGCTCGTGATAAGTGAGTTCACCAGGATCTCGGTGACGGGCGTCGTCTCGGGGGTCTCCTGGCTCGCAAACCGCACCCCCGGGAAGGCGCCCGTCGGAACGCGATAGGCCGTCTTCATCCAGAAACCGTCGCAAGCCCTGGGTTCGATGCGGATGTCCGTGAGCTGCTTCACCCAGTAGGTGCCTACCCATCCCGGCACCACCAGCCGCGCGGGCGCACCATTCCAGCGGGGCAGGGGCCGGCCATTCATCTCAAATGCGATGAGCGTATTTTCATCGAGCGCCCGATCGATCGGCAGGCTCTTGATGAAATCCGGCGTGGCCGGCAGGAGCGGCGTGTCGGCGCCGTCAAAGACGACTTCGAGCGCATCGCCGCCCACACCGGCGGTTCGCAGCACATCGCGCAGCCGCACGCCGGTCCACAGCGCGTTGCCCATGGCCCCATTGGTCCACTGGACTCCGGGGACACGCGGCGTAAACAGTCCGCGGCGATTGCCCGCGCATTGATTGACGGCGGCGAGGGTGACGTGCTCGTAGTGGCGCTGCAGGTCGGCCAGCGACAGCTCGAGGGCTCGACTGGCGCTGGCTCCCCCGACCCGCAGGCGCCAGCTGCGCGCATCGACGATGGGTATGTTCGCGAGGTGGTAGCGGACGAAAAAGGCATCGTTGGATGTGTAAGGCCCCCGCAGGTCCGCGAGCGGTGTCTCGTAGTTCGGCGGCCTGAAGCTGCGCTTGATGAGGGGGCGCTTGCCCGGCATTGCCAGCAGTTCCTCGCCAGCCGATCGGGCG
Source organism: Gammaproteobacteria bacterium (assembly GCA_025350345.1). Lineage (GTDB taxonomy): Bacteria > Pseudomonadota > Gammaproteobacteria > Steroidobacterales > Steroidobacteraceae > FEN-1191. The sequence goes on along the minus strand of JANXYA010000395.1, from coordinate 2,354 downwards.
CGTTGGGCCGGGAGCAGCCATGCGCTCAGGGAGCCGGCCAGCAGTTCACGTCGCGTCAGCATAGTGGCCGAATCATACCCGCATGCGCAGGCCCTGCGGATCGAAGGCGGGCTCGGCCAGCCGGAGCGCGGGCCGGCGCTCGCCGATCAATTCGACTTCAAACCCCTCGATCTGCGCCGCCACATCGCGCCTGACGTAACCCAACGCGAGGGACTTGCCGACACGGTGTCCGTATCCGCCTGAGGTGACCCAGCCGACGACCTGGCCATGATGCCAGATGGGTTCATCGCCGATGGCATCCGCATCGCGCGCCTGCACGTCGAGTGCGATGAGCCTGCGCTCCCCGCCGTCGGCCTGTTCCTTGAGCGCGGCAGCACGGCCGATGAAATCTCCCCGGGCCAGGTCGATGAAGCGGGCGAGTCCGGCCTCGTAGGGGCCGTAGATGGGGCGGAACTCGCGCGCCCAGGTGCCGAAGCTCTTCTCCAGGCGCATTGAATTCAGGGCGCGGCCGCCGATGAGCTTGAGGCCATGGGCGCGGCCGGCCTCGACGAGCAGCTCGTACAGCGCGGCCTGGTATTCGCTGGTCACCCAGATCTCGTAGCCGATGTCGCCGGTGAAGGAAACACGCCCCAGCAGGGCGGGCACCAGGCCGACGCTGGTGGCCGTGAAGGACATGAATGGGAAAGCCTTCGTCGACAGGTCGAGATCAACGAGGGGCTGCAGGAGTTCGCGCGCGGCGGGGCCGGCGAGCGAGAGGCCGTTGTACTGCATGGCGCAGGCGCGCACGCGCACCGTCTCCGGCGGCGGGTGGCGCTCGAACCAGCGCCGGTAGTAGACCTCCGCCGCATAGGTGCCGACGACAAAAAATTGATCTTCGGCCTGGCGGCAGAGCGTGAAGTCCCCGATCAGGCGGCCGCGCTCATTGAGCATCGGCGTGAGGGAGATCCGGCCGACCTTCGGTATACGGCCGGCCATGACGGAGGCGAGCCAGGCGGCCGAGCCCGCGCCGCTCACCTCGAACTTGCCGTAGTTGGAAATCTCGAGCAGGCCCACGCCTTCGCGCACGGCCTTGCAGTCGGTGGCGACCGCAGCGTGCGCGTTGGAGCGGCGGAAGGTCACCTGCTCGGTGGCGGGCGTCCCCTTGGGCGCGAACCACAACGCGTGCTCGAGGCCGCAGTACTCACCCATCACGGCGTTTTCGCCGACCAGGCGGTCGTGGATGGCAGTCATGCGCAGCGGGCGTGCCGCCGGCAATTCCTCGTTGGGAAAGCGGATGCGGAAGCGGCGCGAATAATTTTCCCGCACCTTCGCGTTGGTGTACGCCAGCGTCGTCCAATCGCCATAGCGCGCGACGTCCATCGCCCAGATGTCGGCGCCCGGATCGCCCTCGACGATCCACTGGGCGAGTGACAGCCCGACACCGCCGCCCTGGCTGAATCCGGCCATCACACCGCAGGCCACCCAGTAATTGCGGAGCCCCGCGATCGGGCCGAGCAGCGGATTGCCGTCCGGCGCGAAGGTGAACGGACCGTTGATGACCCGCCGGATGCCCGCGGTGGCGAGCCGTGGAAAATGCTCGAACGCCACCTCCAGGCTCGGTGCGATCCGCTCCAGATCCTGCGGCAGCAGGTCCTGGCCAAAATCCCAGGGCGTGGTGCGTGGCGACCAGGGCACGCCGGCGCGCTCGTAGGTGCCGAGCAGGATGCCGCCCCGCTCCTGGCGCAGGTAGATCTCGCCCTCGAAGTCGATGACGTGCAGCAGCTCCTTCTGCCCCTTGAGCTCGGGCAGATCCTCGGTGATGAGGTACTGGTGCTCCATCGCCAGGATGGGCAGCTCCAGGCCGACGAAGCGACCGACCTCGCGCGCCCACAGGCCGCCCGCGTTGACGAGGTGCTCGGCGTGCACGTTGCCCTGCTCGGTGATGACATCCCAGCTGCCGTCCGCGCGCGGCTTCGTGTCCACGACACGGGTCTGGCGCACGATCTCGGCGCCCCCGATCTGTGCAGCCTTGGCATAGGCATGCGTGACGCCGTAAGGATCGACATGCCCTTCAATCGGATCGTAGATCGCGCCCATGAACTGCCGCTCATCGAGCAGCGGGTGCATCCTCTTGGCTTCGGCGGCCGAGATGATCTGCAGGTCCATGCCCAGATACCGGCCGCGGGCCTGCGCCATCTTCAGCCAGTCGACCCGATCGGCCGTGCCGGCGAGCATCAAGCCGCCCGTGATGTGCATGCCGCAGGACTGCCCGGATATGCGCTCGAGCTCCTGGTACAGCTCGATGGTGTACTGCTGGAGCTTGGCCACATTGGGATCGCCGTTGACCGTGTGCATCCCGCCGGCCGCGTGCCAGG
>JANXYA010000352.1 GCA_025350345.1 Gammaproteobacteria bacterium | reverse complement strand
CGACTCGCTCCTGGCCGTGGCCCGTGCCGGCGCCGGCACCAACAACATTCCGGTGGCGGCGCTCAGTGCGCTGGGCATACCGGTCTTCAACGCACCGGGTGGCAACGCCAACGCGGTGAAGGAGCTGGTACTGGCCGGATTGCTGCTCGCCGCGCGCACCATCTGCCAGGCGTGGAATTTCGCGCGCTCGCTCCAGGGCGATGATGCGGCACTCGATGCCGCGGTCGAGAAGGGCAAGAAGGATTTCGTGGGCTTCGAACTGCCCGGCCGCATCGTCGGCGTGATCGGCCTCGGCGCCATCGGCGTCGAGGTGGCGAACACGGTGCAGGCCCTCGGCATGCAGGTGCTGGGCTATGACCCGCAGATCACCGTGCAGCGCGCCTGGCAGCTGTCCTCCTCGGTGCAGCAGGCCCTCTCGCTCGATGACCTGTTCTCGCGCGCCGATGTAGTGACGGTGCACGTGCCACTCAACGAGCAGACCCGCGGACTGGTGAATGCGGCCCGCCTGAAACTGATGCGGCCGGGCGGCGTGGTGCTGAATTTCGCCCGCGCCCAGATCGTCAGCGAGGCGGACGTCGTCGCAGCCCTGGGTTCCGGGCATCTCAAGGCATACGTCTGCGATTTCCCCAGCAACGCGCTCAAGGCGCAGCCGCGCGCCGTGGCGCTGCCGCATCTGGGCGCCTCGACCGGGGATGCGGAGGACAATTGCGCCATCATGGCGGCGGAGGCGCTGCGTGACTTCCTGGAGAACGGCAACGTGCGCAATTCGGTGAATTTTCCCGAGGCGCTGTTGCCGCGGGGGAGCGGTACCACGCGCATCGCGGTCGCGAACCGCAACGTGCCCAACATGGTGGGGCAGATCTCCACCCACCTGGCCCGCGCCGGCATCAATATCGCCGATCTGCTCAACAAGTCGCGCGGCGAGTTCGCCTACACGCTGATCGATACGGACGGCATCGTGGACGCAGGGCTGGTCGCGGCCATCCGCCAGATCGAGGGTGTGCTGTCGGCGCGCATCGTGGTTGAGCGAGAATAGGTGCTGCATGGCCGGCAAGCGCGGTAAGCGGGGCGATCGGGCCGGAGGCAAGCTCCCCCTGGCGGAGATTCGCGCGGAAATCAATGCGCTCGATGAGCAGCTCCAGCAGCTGCTCAACCGGCGGGCCCTGCTGGCGCAGCAGGTGGGCATCTCCAAGCACGCCGATGGGCATACGGTGGATTTCTACCGCCCCGAGCGCGAGGCGCAGGTGCTGCGCGCCGCAATCGAGCGCAACGAGGGGCCGCTGCGGAACGAGGAGATCGCGCGGCTGTTCCGCGAGATCATGTCGGCCTGCCTCGCCCAGCAGGAGCCGCTCAAGGTCGCCTTCCTGGGTCCCGAGGGCACCCATACGCAGGCCGCCGTGTTCAAGCATTTCGGCCATTCGGTGCGCGCGCTGGCGCTCAGCACCAGCGACGAGGTGTTCCATGAAGTCGAGGCGGGCAACGCCGACTTCGGCGTCGTGGCGGTGGAGAACTCCACCGAGGGCACGATCACCAACACGCTCGATCGCTTCATCGGCAGCCCGCTGCATATCTGCGGCGAAGTGGAGCTGCGCATTCATCACTGCCTGATGGGACGCATGGACTCGCTCCAGGGCATCGAGCGGATCTGCGCCCACGCGCAGGCTCTGGCGCAATGCCGCAGCTGGCTGGATGAGCACTTGAGCGGGGTCGAGCGCGTCGCGGTCAGCAGCAACGCCGAAGGTGCGCGCCGTGCGCGTGACGAGAGCGGCACGGCCGCCATAGCCGGGGACACGGCTGCAGAGGTCTACGAGCTGCAGGTGCTGGTGAGCGAGATCGAGGATCGCGCGGACAACACCACGCGCTTCCTGGTCATCGGCCGGAAGATTCTCGCACCCAGCGGCCTCGACAAGACGACGCTCCTGGTCTCGACCCGCAGCACGACCTCCCCCGGCGCACTGCATCGATTGCTCGAGCCGCTCGCCACCAATCGCATCAGCATGACGCGGATCGAGTCGCGCCCCTCCCGCCGGGGCAAATGGGACTACGTGTTCTTCATCGACGTCGAGGGACACGCCAGCGACCCGGCCGTCGCCCGCGCCCTCAAGGGGCTCAAGGCGCGCGCCTCGCTGTTCCGCGTGATCGGTTCCTACCCACGCTCGGTACTGTGAAGTGAGCACGCAACAGGCACACCCGGGCCGGCTGGCGACGGCGGCGGTGCGGGCTCTGTCGCCCTACGTGCCGGGCAAGCCGATCAGCGAGCTGGAGCGCGAATACGGGATCGGCGATGTCATCAAGCTCGCCTCGAACGAGAATCCCTATGGTCCGAGCCCCGCGGCGCTGGCGGCGATGCACGCGGCGCTGGCCGAGGTCTGGCTCTACCCGGATGGCGGCGCGCATGAGTTCAAGCGAGCCCTGGCCCGCCACCTTGGCGTTCCGGAAAACACCCTGACGCTGGGGAACGGCTCGAATGAACTGCTGCTGCTGCTCGCCGAGGCTTTTCTCCGCGAGCAGGACGCGGCGGTCTGCTCGCAATACGGCTTCGCCATCTACCAGATCGTGATTCGCGCCACCGGCGCGCGCTGCATCGAGGCGAGCGCGCTGGATGCGCACACGGGGATGCCCTATGGGCACGATCTGGCGGCCATGGCCGCTGCCATCACGCCCGACACGCGCCTGGTGTTCATCGCCAACCCCAACAATCCCACCGGCACCTGGGTGGACAGCACCGCGCTGCGCGCGTTCATCGCCGCCGTCCCCGCGCACGCGCTGGTGGTGCTGGATGAGGCCTATCTCGAATACGCGGCCTTAAGCGGCGTGGGCGATGGCCTCGGCTGGCGCGAGGAATTCCCGCAGCTGGTGCTGGTGCGCACCTTCTCCAAGGCCTTCGGGCTCGCCGGGGCGCGCGTGGGCTACGCGATCTCACACCCGGAAGTGGCCGATGCGCTCAACCGGATCCGACCCGCGTTCAACGTCAGCAATATCGCCCAGGCGGGAGCCGCGGCGGCCTTGAGCGACCTGCGCCACGTCCGGGAATCAGCGCGGCTCGTGGTCGCCGAGCGCGAGCGCCTGGCCTCCGCCCTGCGCGCATTGGCCGTTCCCTTCGCACCCTCGGCCGCGAATTTCCTGATGGTCGATGTGGGGCCGCGCGCCCCGCAGATCTATGAGCAGCTGCTGCGCGGCGGTGTCATTGTCCGTCCCCTAGGCGGTTACGGCCTGCCGCGGCACCTGCGCATTTCGGTGGGCTTGCCGGAGCAGAACGATCGCCTGGTGCGAGTGCTCGGCGAGCTGTTGCGAAGCGCATGAACGCCGCGCAGGGCAGGCGCTACCGTGCCGCTCCGGTCAGCGTCGTGGGCGGTGCCCTGAGTGTTCCGGGCGACAAGTCCATCTCACACCGCGCGCTGATGCTCGGTGGCATCTGCAGCGGCACGGTACAGATCCGGGGTTTTCTCGACAGCGCCGATTGCCTCGCCACCATGGGCGCGCTCCGTGCGCTGGGCGTGCGCATCGAGCAGCCCGCTCGCCAGGAAGTCGTGGTGCACGGCGCCGGTCCCGCGGGACTGCGTGCCAGCGCCGCGCCACTCGATCTGGGCAACGCCGGCACGGCGATCCGCCTGTTCATGGGTCTGCTGGCGGGCCAGCGCTTCGCCAGTACGCTGATCGGCGATGCCTCGCTGATGCGCCGCCCGATGGAACGGGTGGCGAAGCCCTTGCGGCTGATGGGCGCGCGCATCGACACGCAGGAGGGCCGTCCACCCGTGCTGCTGCACGGGGGCGCAGCGCTCCGGGGCATCGACTACACCCTGCCGATGGCGAGCGCCCAGGTGAAGTCCGCCATCCTGCTCGCAGCGCTCCACGCGGCAGGGCTCACCCGCGTGACCGAGCCCGCGCCGACGCGCGATCACACGGAACGCATGCTCGGCGGTTTCGGGGCGCAGTTGCATCGACAGGGCGCGACGATCGAAATCGCGGGTGGGCAGATGCTGCGTGGCACGCCGATCCAGGTGCCCGGAGATTTCTCATCGGCGGCGTTTTTCATCGTCGCCGGCTGCCTGGCCGCTCCCGGCGGACTGACCATCCGCGGCGTGGGAGTCAACCCGACCAGGACCGGGTTGCTGGATATGCTGCGCCTGATGGGAGCGCGGATCACGGTCACGCCCATTGCCGGAGCCGGGCCGGAACCGCTCGCCGACATCACCGCCTACGCCGGGCCGCTGCGGGGCGTGGCGATTCCACGCGAACTGGTGCCACTCGCCATCGATGAGCTCCCGGTCCTGTTCATCGCCGCTGCCTGCGCCAGCGGTGAGACCGTGGTGACGGGAGCCGAGGAATTGCGGGTCAAGGAGAGCGATCGGCTGGCGGTGATGGCGGCCGGGCTCGGCGCGACCGGCGTGCAGTGCGAATTGCTCCCGGACGGATTGCGCATCCGGGGCGGGACGTTGCGCGGCGGGCGCGTGGACAGTCACGGGGATCATCGCGTGGCGATGGCCTTCGCGATTGCCAGCTTGGGTGCCCGCGAGGCGATTGAAATCTCCGATGTCGCAAACGTGGCGACCTCGTTTCCCGGCTTTGTGGGGGCGGCGCGCGGCATTGGCCTCGCGCTCGAGGAAGCAGGCGAGCCCTGATGTCCCAGTCGCCTGTCGTACCGGTCGTGACCATCGACGGTCCCAGCGGAGCGGGCAAGGGCACGGTCAGCCGGAGGCTGGCGGACCGGCTGGGCTGGCACCTGCTCGACAGCGGAGCGCTGTACCGCCTGGTGGCACTGGCCGGGATCAAAGGCGGACTGGCGCCGGACGATCGGGCCGGCCATGAGCGCCTCGCCCTCGCCCTGGACCCCCAGTTTGGGCTGCACGAGGATGGCTCGGAGCGGATCATGGTGGGTGGCGAGGACGTCACGGCGGCGCTGCGGAGCGAGGAAACGGGCGCCGGGGCCTCGCGGGTGGCCGCCTGGCCGGCGGTGCGCGCAGCGCTCCTCAGGCGCCAGCACGCTTTTGCCCG
>JANXYA010000343.1 GCA_025350345.1 Gammaproteobacteria bacterium | reverse complement strand
TCGACCGTGCCGAGGAGCGGCCGCAGCTCCGTGCTCCCGGACACCAGCAGCATGCCGGTCAGCAGCAGGATCGCGAACAGGAAATTGAACGCCGGCCCTGCCAGCAGCACGGTAATTCTCTGCCAGTGCGGGCGGCGCGTGAAGGAACGCGACAGCTCCTCGGCCGCCACCGGCCCCTCGCGCTCGTCCAGGAGCTTGACGTAGCCCCCGAGCGGCACGGCGGCCAGCACATATTCGGTGCGATCGCGGCCCGCTACTTTGGTCCAGATGGCGCGCCCGAATCCGACGGAGAAGCGCAGCACCTTGAATCCCAGTCGCCGGGCCACCCAGTAGTGACCGAATTCATGCACCGTCACCAGCACGCAGACCGCGACCAGGAACGCCACCAGCGACAACCAGGAGAAATTCACGCCGGGGTCCTCATGCCTACGGCATGAAAGTCGCTCAAGACTCCCGCGGCACACTGGCGTGCGCCGGCGTCGGCGTCGAGCACCGCGTCCAGATCTGTCAAACCGCCCGCCGGCAACTGCGCCATAACTCTTTCAATGACCCCCGGAATATCCCCAAAGTTCAATTGCTTGTCGAGAAAGGCCTGCACCGCCACCTCATCGGCCGCATTCAGCCACAGGCAGGCCAACCCCCCCGCTCGAGCCGCGTCCTCCGCCAGACCGAGGCAGGGGAAGCGGGCGCGGTCGGGTGAGCGGAACTGCAGTGAGCCCGCCTTGGCCAAATCGAGGAATTCTACACCGGACGCGATGCGCGCGGGCCACGCAAGCCCCTGGGCGATGGGCGTGCGCATGTCCGGAGAGCCCAGCTGCGCCAGCATCGAGCCATCCAGGTATTCGACCAGCGAGTGCATCAGGCTCTGCGGATGGACGATGACGGCGATATCGCGCGGCTCCATGCCAAACAGCACGGTCGCCTCGATGAGCTCCAGCCCCTTGTTCATCAAGGTGGCCGAATCCACGGAGATCTTGCGCCCCATGCTCCAGCGCGGGTGTGCACACGCCTGCTCCGGGCTCGCCCCTGCCATGGCCGCGGCGCTCCAGTCCAGGAATGGCCCGCCCGAGGCCGTGAGCAGCAAGCGGCGCACACCCGCCGGCCGCTCCCCGATCCGTGCGCCGGGCGGCAGGCACTGGAAGATCGCATTGTGTTCGCTGTCGATCGGGACCAGCGTGGCTTCACCCGCGCGCACCGCCGCCACCAGGAGGGGACCTGCCATCACGGCGGATTCCTTGTTGGCGAGCAGCAATCGCTTGCCCGCGCTCGCGGCCGCCAGGGTCGAGCGCAGGCCCGCCGCGCCACTGATCGCAGCCATCACCACGCCGGCCGAGCGGTCACGCGCCAGCTCCACGATCGCCGCGGCACCCGTGCCGACGCGCGTGGCCGATCCGGCCTCACGCAATCGCGCCTCGAGCTCGCCGGCGGCCTCGCTCTTCTCGAGCACTGCGACATCGGGACGGTAGCGCAGGCACAGCTCCGCCAGCCGCCGCGCATCGTTGCGGGCCGCCAGCGAGACGACCCGATACTCGCCCGGGTGCCGCTCGAGCACATCCAGGGTGCTGCGCCCGACGCTGCCGGTCGCCCCCAGGATCGCCACGCCGATCATGCCCCGACCCCGAGCCACAGGAGCCCCACGCACAAGATGGGCGTGGCGCCCAGTACACTGTCGATGCGATCCAGCACCCCGCCGTGGCCCGGAAACAGGCGCCCGCTGTCCTTCAGGCCCGCGGCTCGCTTGAACATGCTCTCCGTCAGGTCCCCGACGATGGAAAATGCGGCGCCCAGCAGGCACAGCGGCAGGAAAATCGGCATCGGCAGGGCGAACCAGCGTGCCCCGAGGGCGGCTACCACGGCGGCGAGTGCCATGCCCCCGATCGCGCCTTCCCAGGTCTTGCCCGGGGACACCCGCGGCGCGAGCTTCACGCGCCCGAACGCACGTCCGGCAAAGAACGCGCCGGTATCGGCTGAATACGCCAGCACCAGCACAAACAGCGCCCATTGCGCGCCGCGCGGCCACAATTCCACCATGCGCGTGAGCGCCACCCAGGTGGGCACCAGCGCGACCACACCGCCCAATGCCGCCGACCATCCGCTCACCCGCTCGGGCGCGATGAGCAGCCAGAAGAAGGCCAGCGCCCAGCACAGCGCGCTCAGCTGCATCAGCAGGGCGAACCCGGCGCGGCTGGCGAGCAGCACCTGCAACCCAACGGCCAGCAGCGCCACCGCCAGCACGAAGCCCAGGCGCACAGCGCGCTGATCGGTGCCCAGGAACAGGGACCACTCCCAGGCCCCGGCAGCAATGAATAGGGCGAACAGGGCGCGCGCGACTGCGGCCGGCGCCAGCAACAGGACCGCGATCAGCACACTGCCCATGATGAGCGCGGTAATGATTCGCTTGCCCATGCTCAGAGCGCGACCTGCGCGCCGGTCTTGCCGAAGCGCCGCTGGCGCCCGGCATAGTGCTGCAATGCGATTTCAAAATCGGCCGCCGAGAAATCCGGCCACAATGTCTCGGTGAAGTACAGCTCGGCGTAAGCGAGGTTCCAGAGCAGAAAGTTGCTGACGCGCTGCTCCCCGCCGGTGCGTATGAACAGGTCCGGATCCGGAAGTCCGGCGAGCGCCAGGCCGCTCGCGAAATCCGCCTCCTGCGCTGCCGCACTGCGCAGTTCGCCCCGCTCGCAGCGTGCCGCCAGCGCTCGCGCCGCGGTGAGGATGTCCTGGCGGCCGCCGTAGCTCAAGGCCACCTGCAGCTGGAGCCGGCGATTATCCGCTGTCGCAGCGCTCGCCACTGCGATACGCGCCCGGAGCGGTGCGGCCAGGACGGAGAGCTCGCCGATGAAGCGCAGGCGCACGCCGTTGGACTGGAGCGAGGGGAGCTCCGCATCGAGGGACTCGCAGAACAGGTCCATCAGGCCCGCCACCTCGCTGGCCGGTCGCGACCAGTTCTCGCTGCTGAAGGCGAAGAGCGTCAGGGCGTCGATGCCGTGACGCACGCTCTCCTCGATGACCATGCGCACGGGGTTGATACCGGAGCTGTGGCCCGCGCCACGATCCCGCCCCCGCCCCTCGGCCCAGCGCCCGTTCCCATCCATGACGATGTCAACGTGGTGCGGAAGCGAGCCCGAAGGTTCTGGTCCCTTGCTCACGCTAGACCTGCAGGATCTCTTTCTCCTTCGCCGCCAGCTGCTGATCGATCTCGCCGATGTGGCGGTCGGTCAGCTTCTGGATGTCTTCCTGGGCCTTGCGCTCATCGTCCTGGGAGATCTCCTTCTCCTTGAGCAGTTCCTTGATGTCGGTGAGCACATCCCGGCGCACGTTGCGGATGCTCACGCGCGCATTCTCGGCGTCCTGGCGCACCACCTTGCTGATGTCGCGCCGCCGCTCCTCCGTCAGCGGCGGGAGCGGCACGCGGATAACGGTGCCCGCGGTCATCGGCGTGAGCCCCAGGTCGGACTTGTGGATGGCCTTCTCGATCGGCCCGACCATGGTCTTTTCCCAGGGCGAAATCACCAGGGTCCGCGCGTCTTCAATGCTGATGTTGGCGATCTGCTGCAGCGGCACGTCCGAGCCGTAGTAATCGACCTTCAGGTGCTCCAGCAGCGAGGTGCTGGCACGGCCGGTGCGCATTCGCTTGAACTCGACCCTGAGGGCCGCAACGCACTTCGCCATGCGCTCGGCCGCGTCCTTCTTGAGAGCTTCGATCATCTCGTTCCTCCGTCGCCGCCAGCGCCAGCCGGTCAGTCGTTCGAAACGACCGTACCGACGTCCTCGCCGTCAATGATCCGCATCAGGTCGCCCGCATTGTGAAGGTTGAAGACCTGCAGCGGGAGATCGTTGTCCCGGCACATCACGATCGCCGTGGCGTCCATGACGTTCAGCCGGTCATTGAGGACCTTGTCGAACGTCAGGTGCGTGTAGCGCGTCGCATTGGGATTCTTGAGCGGATCGTCCGTGTAGATGCCGTTGACCTTGGTGGCCTTGAGCAGGACGTCCGCCCCGATCTCGATGCCACGCAGACTCGCCGCCGTGTCCGTCGTGAAGAACGGGTTGCCCGTGCCCGCGGCGAACAGCACGACCCGCCCCTTCTCGAGGTGGCGGATCGCGCGGCGCCGGATGTAGTCCTCGCAGACCTCGTTGATCTGCAGGGCCGACATCACCCGCGCATAGGCGCCC
>JANXYA010000328.1 GCA_025350345.1 Gammaproteobacteria bacterium | reverse complement strand
GATCGATCCGGTGCAGCTGGCGCTCACCCTGGGCGCCTCCTTCGTGGCGCGCAGCTTCTCCGGCGACAAGCCGCAGCTCGTGCCGCTGATCCAGGCCGCGATGCATCACAAGGGCTTCGCGCTCATCGATGTGCTTTCCCCCTGCGTCACCTTCAATGACCACGAGGGCTCGACGCGCAGCTACCAGTACACCCGCGAGCACTACGATGAAGCCGTGCACGCCGACTTCGTGGCGCCGAGCGCTGAAATCAGCGTGGACTACGCTCCGGGCGAGGCCCTCCCGGTGACCATGCACGACGGGAGCCGCATCGTGCTGCGCAAGGTGGACAAGGACTACGATCCGATCAACCGCGGCAACGCGCTGGCGCGCATCCGCGAGCGGCTGCGCGCGAACGAATACCTCACCGGGCTCCTGCACATCAGCACCGGCCTGCAGGAATTCCACGAGCTCAACGGCACGCCGGATACGCCCCTGAACCAGATCCCGTACGCCACGCTCAATCCAGGGGCCGCGGCGCTGGGCAAGATGCTGGCGCGCTATCGCTGAGGGCCCCCTGGCCGCCCGATGCGCCTGCGCGGGACGCTGGCTGGCAATCGCGGCGGGCCTGTGCACCCCGCTGTTCGCAGTGGCTGACGGAGCAGCCGGAGAGGCTGCCGCGCGTGCGGCCACGCCCTCACCGCACACGCAAGCGCTGCTGCGCGCCATCTCGGAAGACATGCAGGCGCTGCCTGCGGGCAGCTACCTGATGGGCGATGCCGAGGCCGAGTTTGGCGATGCCGACGAGCGGCCCGTGCATCCGGTCAGCGTGCGCGGCTTCAGCATCGCGCGCCATGCGGTGACCTTCGCGCAGTACGACGCCTACACCGATGCGACCGGCCGGCCGCGCGCCGATGACGAGGGCTGGGGGCGCGGGCGCCAGCCCCTCATTCACGTCAGCTGGGAAGAGGCCCAGGCCTTTATCCACTGGCTCAACGAGGCCAGCGGCCTGCACTACCGCCTGCCGAGCGAGGCCGAGTGGGAATACGCCGCGCGCGCCGGCGGCAAGGCGCACTTTCCCTGGGGCGAGCGCTACGTGGCGGGCCTGGCCAACGGTGCCGGCAAGGCAGGCGCCGACCGCTATGAGCACACGGCGCCGGTCGGCAGCTTTCCCGCCAGCGCCTGGGGCCTGTACGACATGGTCGGCAACGTGGAGCAATGGGTGGCCGATTGCTACCACGAGTCCTACGTGGGCGCGCCGGCGGATGGGTCGGCGGTGGATGAGGAGCGCTGCGCGCAGCGCGTGCGGCGCGGTGGCTCCTGGGGCCTCGCGCCCTGGTTCCTGCGCGTCGAGTACCGCAACAGCGCGGCTCCAGGCACGCAATCGGATGCCATCGGCTTGCGGGTCGCCCGCGATGAGTGAGCGTCTGCAGATCCGGGTGGCCCTGCTGCTGATCGTGCTGGCGAGCGTGCTCGCGCCGGTGGCCGGCGCTGGCGAGTGGCTGGCCCCAACCTCCACGGTGAACGAGCCGCTGATCGCCGGGCGCGAAGTGCAACTGGACGCGCGCGGGGAGCTCCTGCCCTGGCCCTTCCCGGACAATCCCGGCCGCTCCTACGATACCCACGTGCGCACGCAGTGGGCCCTGCTGCAGGGCCTGTTCGGGCGCATGCCCTATTTCTACTGCTGCTTCCAGATCGATCCGGCGAGCTTCAAGCCTGTCCCCGACCCGGGCTGGGTCAACTCCACCGCCTACCTGCGCGGCATGATGATCGGGTTTGTCGAGCGCCTGTATCCCTATACGGGCGATGCGCGGACGCTCGAGTATGTCGAGCAGTTCGTCGACTACGAGCTCGCCCATGGCCTCAGCCCGCAGGACTACCAGTGGGCCGGCGTGCCCTACCCTTCGGCGGATCCGGGCGCTGCCGAGTACCGGGGCTGGAGCGTGCGTGGCCGGGATTTCATCGAGCCGCACGTGGTGGGCGAGGACGGCTACGCCTACGTGCGGCTCTACGAGATGACCGGCCGGGAAAAGTATCTGCTTGCAGCCATCCACTTCGCTGACGAGCTGGTGAAGAATTACCACAGCGGGGATGCGCAGCACTCCCCCTGGCCCGTGCGCTGCCTGGCCCGCGATGGCCGCGTCGAGGGGCCGGGCATGGGGCCCTATTCAGCGAACGTGCTGGGGCCGATCTCGCTGTTCGACGAGCTCGTGCGCATCGGGCGGGGCGATGTGCAGGGCTACCGGCGCACGCGCAGCGCGGCCTGGCAATGGCTCGAGCGCTACCCGCTGCGCAACAACGTCTGGGTCGGCTATTTCGAGGACGTGGCCCCCAGCTTCGCGAACATGAACAACCTCATTCCGCTGGAGCTGGCGCGCTACGTCCTGCTGCATCCGGAGCTCGACGGCCAATGGCGCGCGCATGCGCGGCAGCTGATCGCGTGGGTCCGCGGCAACGCGCGCTGGCCGAAGTACCGCGTGCATGGCGCCTTCGTCACCACGGAGCAGGGCAACGGCCGGAGCTTTTGCTGCAACAAGCCGAACCAGTGCTGCGACAGCCATACCGCGCGGCTCGCCGCCGTCGAGGCGCTGTACTACGCGCGCACCAGGGATCGTCGCATGCGGGAGGAAGCGTTCCGCTCCCTGAACTGGGTGACCTACTTCCAGGGGCTGCCGGGTCAGGCCCACGCGCCCTTCGGCAACCAATGGTGGTTCAACGACGAGTTCGCGGACGGCCCGCGTCGGGTGATGGAGGCGCTCTGGGCCGTACCCGAGTGGGCGCCGGGCGATGAGTCGCACCTGCTGGGCTCGAGCTCGGCCGTCACCCGGATCGAGTACGGCCAGGGAAGCGTGCACTACTGGACCTTCGATGCGCAGGCGCAGGACGTGCTGCGCCTCGACTTTCGCCCCACGAGCGTGCGCGCCGGTGGTCGCCCGCTGCGTGCGGCGTGCGGCGCAGCGGCCGAAGGCTATTGCTACGACGCTGCGAGCGGCGTGCTGCGCATCCGCCGCCGCGGTGGCGCCGAGGTCGAGGTGCAGGGCGAGGGCGGGCGTGCGCCGGGACTGATCGTGAGTTTTGACGACCCGCGGCTGTCAGCGGGCATGCCGCTGCAGGGCGAATACCCGGCCTCGCTCATCCAGTGGACGAGCGGCGCCTGGCGAGTCGGTGCCCCGGCGGGCCCTTTCGGGAACTTTCACCTGCTCCTGGCCGGCGGGGCGGCGCCGGCCTCGTTCCGCTTCCTCCCCGCGCGTGTGCTGCTGGGAATCGATGCCTTCTATCCGGGACCGGGAACGCTCGAGCTCAGCTTGCAATGCAGTGACGGGCCGGCATACCGGGTCGCACTGTCCGCCGGCCGGGTGCAGAGGCTCAAGACAGGCTGGCACCAGCCCTGCAGCGAAGTGAGCGTGGCGCTGGACGGTGCGGGGCCAGTGCACTTCGACAACCTGGCCTACGCCCCGGCCGATGCGCCGGCCAAGTCATTGGCAGGACCTTGAACACGCCTGGGCGCCGCGCCGGTTTGCCCGGCCGGGCCGGAGTCACTAGACTCTCGGCCCGTCCTCAACGCGCTAAGGAGAAGTCGAGTGGGCAAGGGTGATCGCAAGACTCGTCGTGGCAAGATCTACGCCGGTTCGTTTGGGAAATTGCGTCCGAAGGATCCGGCCAAGGCCAAGCGCAGGGCGAACGCCAGCAAGGCTCCCACGCGGATGAAATCCGCCACCCGCAAATAGCCCGCGATCCCGCGGGACCGGCCTACAGGATGTAGCGACTCAAGTCCTCGTCCTTCGCCAGGCTGGCGAGGTGCGAGTCGACATAGGCGGCATCGATGAGGAGCTTGGAGCCGCGACGCTCGCTGGCCTCGAAGGAAATCACTTCCAGGAGCCGCTCCATCACGGTGTGCAAGCGCCGCGCGCCGATGTTCTCGGTGCGCTCATTTACATGGTGCGCAAGCTCGGCGATGCGGCGCACGCCATCCGCGGTGAATTCCAGCTGCACGTCCTCGGTCTGCAGGAGCGCGCGGTACTGCGCCGTCAGCGAGGCGTCCGGCTCGGTGAGGATGTGCACGAACTCCTCGGCCTTGAGGGAATCGAGCTCGACGCGGATCGGAAAGCGGCCCTGCAGTTCGGGGATCAGGTCCGAGGGCTTGGCCATGTGGAAAGCGCCCGAGGCGATGAACAGCACATGGTCGGTCTTGATCTGGCCGTACTTGGTGCTCACGGTGCAACCCTCGACGAGCGGCAGCAGGTCGCGCTGCACGCCTTCGCGCGAGACATCGGGACCGGAACTCTCGCCGCGCTTGGCCACTTTGTCGAGTTCGTCGATGAAGACGATGCCGTTCTGCTCGACATTGTGCAGCGCGTGCAGCTTGAGATCCTCCTCGTTGATCATTTTCGCCGCCTCTTCATCGCGCAACAGCTTGAAGGCGTCCTTGACGCGCAGCTTGCGGGTGCGGGTGCGGGTGCCCGCCATATTCTGGAACAGACCCTGCAACTGACTGGTCATCTCCTCCATGCCGGGCGGCGCCATGATCTCCACGCCAACCGACACTGAGGACAGTTCGATCTCCACCTCGCGATCATCGAGCTCGCCTTCGCGCAGTTTCTTGCGTAGCTTCTGGCGGGTGCCGGTGGACTCCTCGTCCGCGCCCTCGGTGCCGAAGCCCATGCTGCGCGGGCGCGGCAATAGTGCGTCGAGCAGGCGATCCTCGGCGGCGTCATCGGCGCGGTACCGCACCTTGTTCATCTCCTGCTCGCGCGCCATCTTGATAGCGGCATCGACCAGGTCGCGGATGATCGAATCGACATCGCGGCCGACGTAGCCGACCTCGGTGAACTTGGTTGCTTCCACCTTGATGAACGGCGCATTGGCGAGCCGTGCCAGCCGCCGCGCGATCTCGGTCTTACCGACGCCCGTCGGGCCGATCATCAGGATGTTTTTG